>NZ_RZRO01000043.1:0-51930 GCF_003997975.1 Mesorhizobium sp. M7A.F.Ca.US.005.03.1.1 | reverse complement strand
GTGTCGGGCGCCACCGGCGAAAACATCGCCAGCATCTTTTCGATCAGTTCGCGCGACTTCCAGAACAGCCGGAAGGCCTCGTCGAAAATGGCGTGATCCTCATGCCGCGACACCAGCACGGCGTGCAGCGTCCAGTAGAAATCGTCGCGCGAACCGATGCCCGCGGCGAGCACCGCCTCGATGGCGTCCTTGACCGAGGCCGGCCCCACCCGCATGCCCGCCTTGCGCAAGGTGCGGGCAAAATAGACGATGTTGTCGGCGATCCGCCCGTGCGGCATGGCCTCTTTTGGCTCGGGGCGCGGCATCGCCTACTCCGCCGCCGAAAGCTCGGCCTTCACCTCGTTGAGGATGCGCCGGCCTTCGCCCTGTTCGATGCGGGCAATGTCGTCCTGGTATTTCAACAGCACGCCGATCGTATCGGAGACGGTTTCCGGATCGAGCGCCACCTTGTCGAGCTCGGTCAGCGCGCCGGCCCAGTCGATGGTTTCGGCGACACCCGGCACCTTGAACAGCTCGATCTGGCGCAGCTTCTGGATGAAGGAGACCACTTCGGCCGAAAGGCGCTGGTTGGCCTGCGGCACCTTGCGGCGCACGATCTCCAACTCGCGCTCGGCATTGGGATAGTCGACCCAGTGATAGAGGCAGCGCCGCTTCAGCGCGTCGTGGATCTCACGGGTGCGGTTGGTGGTGATGATGACGATCGGCGGCTCTTCCGCCTTGATGGTGCCGAGCTCGGGCACCGTCACCTGGAAGTCGGACAGGATTTCGAGCAGGAAGGCCTCGAACGCCTCGTCGGTGCGGTCGAGCTCATCGATCAGGAAAACCGGGGCAGCCCCCGCCTTGCCGGTCAGCGCATCGAGCACCGGGCGGCGGATCAGGTATTTTTCGGAGAAGACGTTGCGCTCCATGGCGGAGCGCTCGACCTTGCCGGCCGCCTCCTCCATGCGGATCTCGATCATCTGCGCGGCGTAGTTCCACTCGTAGACGGCGGACGAGACGTCAAGGCCTTCATAGCATTGCAGGCGGATCAGCCGGCGGCCGAGCGCCTGTGCCAACACCTTGGCGATCTCGGTCTTGCCGACGCCGGCCTCGCCCTCAAGGAAAAGCGGCCGCTTCATACGCAACGACAGGAACAGTACGGTCGCCAACGACCGGTCCGCCACATAGTCCGCACCGGTCAGGAGATCGAGCGTCTCGTCGATCGTCCGTGGCGCGGCGCGCGGTTTCAGCTCGGTCATTCTTTCTCCGTGAACGCCGCCGCTCCGCTTTCCAGTACGTGGTAGCCGCGGGCGTGATAGATCAGCGGCCGCAAATTATCGCCCATCCGCAGGCCTGTCACCTTGCCAAAAAGCACACGATGGGTGGCCAGGTCCTTGGTGTCGATCAATTCGCAGTCGAACACGGCGAGCGCACCCTTCAGCGTCGGCGCGCCGGTGGAGATCACGTCCCATTCGCCGAGCGCGAAGCGCTCCTCGACCGGCAAGCCGGTGATTCCGGAAAAGCCGACTGACAGCGGCTCCTGGTGGGAAGCCAGGGTGTTCAAGGCAAACCTGCCGTTTTTCACGAACGGTTCGTTCTTGGGATTTTCGCGATTGAGACAGACCAGAATGGTCGGCGGGGTGTCCGAAACCGAGCAGGCCGCGATCACCGTCGCGCCGCGCTTGCCGGCCGGCCCGTCGGTGGTGACCACATGGACGTGGCCGGCAAAGTGGCTCATCGCGTCGCGATAGGCCTGCGGCCCAATGTCGTTCTTCTTCAGCACCGTATTTTTTCCATTGTCAGGATCCTATCGACATATATGGCCAGACATAGCCCGCCACAAGCGAAGTGCCTGAGCCATATCCCGAAATTCGCGTGTTGCACCAAGGCCGGGCAGCCTTTAGGTCTTGGCGGCAACAGTGCCGGGAGCATAGGACCGGCCCGGAGGATCCCATCGCTCGAATGCGACCCAGGACAAGAACAATAGCGGCGCTGTTCTGGCTGTTCCTGGCCAGTGGTGCGGATGCCCGGACGCTGCTGGTCGGCGTCTCGGCGCCCCTGTCGGGACCATCGGCCATTCTCGGCAAGCAGATCGAGGCCGGTACCGGTATGGCCGCCGAAGCGGACGGCATCGAACTCAAGACCGTGGATGACGCCTGCACCGCCGATGGCGGCGCTGCCGCGGCCAGGGAATTCGCAGCCGTCAAGGTCAATATCGTGGTCGGCTTTCTCTGCACCGAGGCGATCGAGGCGGCGATGCCGATCCTGAAGGACGCCAACATTCCGGTCATCACCATTGGCGTGCGAACCGAAAGCCTGACCGACCGCCGCGCCAAGACCGGCTGGCCGGTCTATCGCCTCGGACCACGCGGCGACGATGAGCGCAATGCGGTCGCGTCAGCCCTCACCCGCCTGTGGCAAAACGAATTGTTCGCCATTATCGACGACGGCACCATCTACGGCCGTGAAATCGCCGAGACGTTGCGGGCAGCGGCCGAACAGGCAGCGCTGAAACCTGTGTTCGTCGACACGTTCCGGCCCCAGCTCGACAATCAGATCGGCATGATCGGTCGGCTGAAGAAGGCCGGCGCGACGCATGTCTTTGCCGGCGGCGATGGCGACGACATCGCCATCATGGGCCGCGATGCCGCACAGCTTCAGGCGGGCATCGTCTTTGCCGGCGGCGAGAATCTGCGCACGCCGCCCGGCGACGTGCCCTATTCCTTGGGCACACTGATGATCGCACCGCCGGAATGGGCCGATGTCGCCGATCCAAAAGTGCTGGCGGCCTTTGCCGCGCAGAAAGTCGTGCCCGACGGCTATACGCTGCCGGCCTTTGCGGCGGTCGAAATCGCCAAGGCAGCGTCGGGCTTGTCCGAAAGCTCGGGCAAACCACTGACCGAAGCTCTGACCGGACAGGATTTCACCACGGCGATCGGGCCGATCCGGTTTGATGCGAAAGGCGATCTCAGCCGGAGTCCCTACCGCGTCTTCCGCTTCGATGGCACGCGCTTTGCGCCCTTGGAAAGCTACTGATGTTTCGCACCGGCCCACGCAACCTGATCACCGACGTTGCCGGCCTGCGCGTCGGCAATGCGTCCGACGCCAAGCTGAAATCCGGGGTAACGACCGTGCTTTGCGATGCGTCCACAGTGGCGGGCGTTCAGATCCTGGGCGGTGCGCCGGGCACCCGCGAGACCGACCTGCTCGAACCGCACAATTCCGTCGATGTGGTGCACGCCGTGGTGCTTTCGGGCGGTTCGGCTTTCGGCCTCGACGCGGCCTCCGGCGTGCAGGCGGCGTTGCGTGAACACGGCATCGGCCTCGAGGTCGGCGGTTTTCGCGTTCCGATCGTGCCGTCGGCGATCCTGTTCGACCTGCGCAATGGCGGCGACAAGGATTGGGGCCGTTATCCGCCCTACCGCGAGCTTGGCTATGAAGCCGCGCAAACCGCCACCGCCGATTTCCAACTCGGCAGCATCGGCGCCGGCACCGGCGCGCTCACTTCGGGGCTGAAAGGAGGCCTCGGCTCCGCCTCGACGCTGCTCGACAATGGCGTCACCATCGGCGCGCTGGCCGCCGTCAATCCGACCGGTTCGGTGACCACAGGCCGAACCCGCCATTTCTGGGCGGCACCGTTCGAAATCGGCGACGAATTCGGTGGGCTTGGCTATCCCTCGCCGATGCCTGACGAGGCGAAACGGATTCTTTTGAAGTACCGCGACAAACATTTTGGCCGGCAGACGGAGACCGGCGGCAACACCACCATCGCCGTCATTGCCACCGATGCGGTGCTCACAAAGGCTGCCGCCAAGCGCCTGGCGATGTCGGCGCATGATGGATTCGTGCGCGCCATCTGGCCGACGCACACGCCGGCAGATGGCGACCTTGTGTTCGCGCTGGCGACCGGCACGAGCGGTATCGAACTCTCCGCCGATGCAGCAATCGATCTCTACGCCGCCGCCGGCGCCACCATGGCGCGCGCCATCAGCCGAGGCGTCTATGCCGCGACGCCTGCCGAAAACGATCTGTTTCCGGTCTGGTCGTCACGCATGAAGTGAAGCGATCAATCAGACCGGATCGGACTTTTCTTCCTCGAACGTCACCGCGACATCAGAATTCGCCGACAGCCAGACCTTCTTGCCGTCGACTTCGGCAATCAGGCTCAGGGGAATGTAGTGGTGATGGCCCTTGTGGGCGCCCTCGCCGCTATCGGCCTTGGTCAGCTTGATGCGCTGGCCATCGACCTTGTCGACAGTGCCGACATGCACGCCATCGGCGCCGACGACTTCCATATGCTCACGAATTTTGCTGGTGTCGGTCATGGTGGTTCTCCATTGGGACTGCCGAGAATAACAAATGACGGGCCGATTGGATGCATCGGCTTTCGCACCGCACGACGTTTTGATTCCGTCGTGCTAGGGGATTGAAACGATCATGGGGGTGAAGACCGATGCGAATGCTCTTTCTGTTTGCCGTTGGCCTGCTTGCACAGCTTGCGACCTCGATCGCGGCTCATGCCGGCGATGTCGCTGAACTTGAGATCCTCGGCTTCACCAAGGACGGCAGCGTCTTCGCTTTCGAGGAATATGGCGTGCAGGATGGATCGGGCTTTCCCTATGCCAACCGCTACTACATCGACACGAGCACCGACAGCTTTCTGAAGGGCACGCCGATCCGGGTCCGGCTTGAGGACGAGAATGCCAAACTGGATGCGGTGCGCCTTCAGGCCCGGCAAAAAGGCGAATCCATTGTCAGCCAGGCCGAGTTGGACGCCAACCGCGGCATCACCGCGGGTTTCAACCCGGTGACCGAGCTTTCGGCGGATCCGCACCGGATGGCGGTCAATCCGCGCCCGATCTTCACTCCGGTCGACCCACCGCTCGAGTTCCGGCTCGACGAGTTGGGCATGAACAACGCCGATGGCTGCGAGAGCCAGGGCGAAATCAACGGCTTCCGGCTGCTGCGCATCGAGGCGCAGGATGGCGGCACGACCAAGCTGCTGCACCAGGACAAGGCGATACCGAAAAGCCGGGGTTGCCCGAACGGCTATCGCATCGGCGCCGTGCAAACCTTTTCCATGGACAGCCTCAGCGCCTATGCCGTGCTGATCGCGGTGCGCCAATACGGCTTTGAAGGCCCGGACTTTCGCTGGATCGCGGTGACCGGTCGCCTGTGACATCCCGTGCTCAACCCGCCGCGCGCGATCGTGCGCTGAACCGCCTTCGCCGCGCGATACCGACGCCGCGCACAGCGCTTATCGGCGCAGTGTTGTGGGCTGTGACGATGGGCGCCAGCGCGCTCGTCACCCTGTTGTTGGACGACTGGGAGACGCCGGCGAAAATCCGCATTGTCACCATGCTGTTTGCGGCGGGAGCTGCGCTGGCCTTCCCCATCGGCCTGTTTGCGACGCGGCTGGTCTCGCAGGGAAGACGCTGGGAAGTCGCTTTCGCCGCGGCCTTCGTGTGCCTAGCAGCGGCGACGATCGGCCTGACCGGCGGGCTGTTTGCCCTGCAGTACCGCTCCTACTACGCCGAGTGGCATGCGCCTGCTTTCACCCGCACCTGGGTCCTCCAGTTCGTCTTCACGACGTTGATTGCGCTCTATCAGTTCGTAGTGCTGGGCATCCGGCTCTATTTTCCAGTTGGTTTCATCGCTCTGTTTGCCGCGGGCGTCTGGTTTGCGCGCCAGCGGCGTTGAGCATTTTGCTCGCCTCTGTTAGGACGCGGGCAAACTTCTCGATATGTCAGGACTGACCGATGATCCCTCGCTATTCCCGGCCGGAAATGGTCGCCATCTGGTCGCCAGAAACCCGGTTCCGCATCTGGTTCGAGATCGAAGCCTATGCCTGCGATGCGCTGGCCGAACTCGGCGTCATCCCCAGGGAAGCGGCAAAAACCATCTGGGAAAAGGGTAGTGCCGCAAAATTCGACGTCGAGGCGATCGACGAGATCGAACGAGTCACCAAGCATGACGTCATCGCCTTCCTGACCCATCTTGCTGAATTTGTCGGGCCGGACGCCCGCTTCATCCACCAGGGCATGACCTCATCGGACGTTCTCGACACCTGCTTCGCCGTACAGCTGACCCGCGCCAGCGACATCCTGCTCGCCGACATCGACGGTCTGCTTGCAGCGCTCAAGCGCCGCGCCTTCGAGCACAAGAACACCGTCACCATTGGCCGCAGCCACGGCATCCATGCCGAGCCGACGACCTTCGGCGTCAAGCTGGCGCAGGCCTATGCCGAGTTCTCGCGCTGCCGCGAGCGGTTGGTGCACGCGCGTGAGGATATCGCCACCTGTGCGATCTCCGGGGCGGTCGGCACCTTCGCCAACATCGACCCCTATGTCGAGGAACATGTGGCGGCGAAGCTCGGCCTGAAGCCCGAGCCGGTGTCGACGCAGGTGATCCCGCGCGACCGCCACGCGATGTTCTTTGCCACGCTCGGCGTCATCGCCTCGTCGGTCGAGCGGCTGTCGATCGAGATAAGGCATTTGCAGCGCACCGAAGTGCTCGAAGCGGAAGAGTATTTTTCGCCGGGCCAAAAGGGCTCCTCGGCCATGCCGCACAAGCGCAACCCGGTGCTGACCGAAAACCTCACCGGCCTTGCCCGCATGGTTCGCTCCATGGCGATGCCGGCGATGGAGAATGTGGCGCTCTGGCATGAGCGCGACATTTCCCACTCCTCAGTCGAGCGCATGATCGGCCCTGACGCCACCGTGACGCTCGATTTCGCACTGTCACGGCTGACCGGCGTCATCGACAAGCTGCTCGTCTATCCCGACAACATGCTGAAGAACATGAACAAGTTCCGCGGCCTCGTGCATTCGCAGCGTGTCATGCTGGCGCTGACGCAGGCTGGGTTGTCTCGCGAAGACTCCTACCGTCTGGTCCAGCGCAACGCCATGAGGGTGTGGGAGCAAGGCGCTGATTTTCTTGAAGAATTACTGGCCGACAAGGAAGTGACCGCTGCCCTGCCCGAGGCCGAAATCCGCGAGAAATTCGACCTGGGCTATCACACCAAGCATGTCGACACGATCTTCAAGCGGGTGTTTGGCAAAGCCTGAGGCAAAGCGCTATACCGTCGCTGGCCGCGAGCGGCAGGCTTCACCTTCTCCCCTGTGGGAGAAGGTGGATCGGCGCGCAACGCCGCGACGGTTGAGGGGTGCTCCAGCTTGGCGCAGCCCTCAAATCAAGCCTTGCCGGGAACAGTCCTGATCACCGTGCCCCATGGATCTTCGCGGGTCACCGGGCTGGTCACATTGTCCGAACGCATCTCCACCCAGGCCAGACCCGACCGGCTGGGATCGCGGCGGCCGGCGCCCGAACTCTGCCAGGCGTTGGCGCCGATGTGGTGGTGATAGCCGCCTGACGACAGGAACACCGCCTGGCCGCCATATTTGGCCACCGTGTCGAAGCCGAATTCCTGGTTCCACCAGGCTTCGGCGTCTTCCGGCCTGCCGACGCGCAGGTGGACATGGCCGACGACGCTGTTTTCCGGCGCGCCCTGCCAGCCGGCGTCACCCGCAGGCACTTCGGCAACGACGGACGGAATGTTCATCCGCTCGGTCGCCATCGCCACCTTGTCGCCATTCCACTTCCAGTCCTGCGGACGGCGGTCGGCATAGATCTCGATGCCGTTGCCTTCGGGATCGGTCAGGTACAGTGCTTCGCTGACCAGATGGTCGGAAGCGCCCTCGATGGCGATCTTGTTTGATATGGCGTGGTTGATCCAGCGGCCGAGATCGGCACGGCTGGGCAGCAGGAAGGCAGTATGGAACAGGCCTGCGCTGCGAGGATCATCCGGCTTGGCCGAAGGATCGGCCTCGATGACCAGCAACGGACGGTTGGCGGCGCCCAGCGTGATCGCCCCATCGGCGCGGCTCAGTTCCTGCAGACCGACGATGCTGCGATAATATGCGGCAAGGCTTTCCGCGTCGCGCGCCTTCAGCCCGACGCGGGCAACGCTGACCGGGGTGGTGGCGGCAAAAGGCAACTCGCTCATCAAATGCTCCGTTCGACCGGCCTGCGATGAAGCTCCCAAAGCGAGAAACCCCACTCCGCCGATCATTGTACGTCGTGTCAGTTCCAAAGTCAGGGTTCCCGCGCACGGCTGTTTCTTTTCCTGACCACAGATCGTCCATCCGCATCGTTCACACAAGACGCGAAGAAGCGAACATGGTGTTCACTATTGTGATCAAACGTGGCGTTTCTGCCGGTTGCACGAAGCGATGCCGCTCGCTATCTCAGCGCCATGAAGGTCAGAGACGCAGATATTCTCATCGTGCCGGGCTACGCCAATTCCGGCCCCGACCATTGGCAGAGCCGCTGGCAGTCGAAGCTGTCGACGGCGCGCCGCGTCGAACAGGCGGAGTGGTCGAAGCCGGTGCGCGAGGACTGGACGGCGAGCGTCGCCAAGGCGGTCAACGAGGCCGAGCGGCCGGTCGTCCTGGTCGCGCACTCACTTGGCGTCGCCGCGGCGGTGCAAGCCATTCCGCAATTCCGCAAGCCGGTCGCCGGGGCCTTCTTCGTGGCGCCGCCCGATGTCGCTAACCCCGAGATCAGGCCCAGGCACCTGATGACCTTCGGCCCCTACCCGCGTGAGCCGCTGCCCTTTCCCTCGATCGTGATTGCCAGCCGCAACGATCCGTTCTGCGCCTTCGATGTCGCCGAAGACATTGCCGGTGCCTGGGGCTCGCTGTTCATCGATGCCGGCGAAACCGGTCATCTCAGCGAGGATTCGGGCTTCGGACCGTGGCCCGAAGGCTCGATGACCTTCGCCAAGTTCCTGACGGACCTGTAATATATACGGTCAAAGCCTGAACACGAAGCTGCTCGGCAGGCCATCCGGCTTGCGTGAACAATAATTTAATGCAGATCGCGATAATCTCTCCAGCAACGGCGAACTCTGTTCGCCGAACGATTATATTCGCGCGTACTAAATAGCAATTATTCAAAGAAAGCCCATACTTGGCCAAGGATGCTTCACTCGATTGTTAAGAGGTGTCGCCGCGCTCGTAGTTCTGAATGGGCATTGTTTGGGTGCTTTTGCGCCATTGATGGAAGGCGAGGGAGACTTGGCCGGGCAATCGCTCAAAACAAGCCTGGCTTTCGTCGCGTTCAATGGCGGCTCCGCCGTCTACCTGTTTTTCGTCCTGTCTTCCTACGTGCTCGTGAAGCGTTATTTTCAGACCAGCAAGGCACAAGATCTGCGGTTGGGTGCGATCAAGCGCCTGCCACGCCTGGCCGGCCCGGTACTCGTTACGACGCTGGCATCCTGCATCATCTTCAAGCTCGACCTGTATTTCATCAAGGATGCGGCCGCCGTCACCCAATCCGACTGGCTGAGAAGTTTCGGCAATGCTTCAAAGGTGCTATCGCCGGAGACTGCGAGTTTCGCCGACGCGTTTCTGCAAGGGGCGTGGCGGACGTTCATCTACGGCGACAACTATTATGACAGCAGTCTGTGGACCATGACGGTCGAGTTCTGGGGGAGCATGCTGACCTTCGCCCTCGCCCCGATCGTCTTTTTCCTTCAAGGCCGCTGGACGTTATCGTTCTGGGTCTGCATAGCAGCAGTCGTGTTCCTGGCGCTGCAAGTCAGTTACTTTCTTTGTGCCTTTCCGGCCAGCCTCTTGCTCTATCCGCTTCTCGCCATGGATTTTCGCCCGAATCGGTGGGTGAGAGGCGCCATGGTGATGGTTTCCCTGGCGCTGCTGGGTTATGCGGGGAGTGCCGTGGGCATATATCGCCCGTTCGCCGTGCTTGACGTGGCTTCCGATGTGGGCCTGCGGCAAGCCTGCGTGGCCATCCCGGCAAGCGTCATGTTGGTCTACGCGGTGCTGAGTGTGGATGAGCCTCTATCATGGCTCTCGGGTAAGGTGGCACGTTTTCTGGGCGACCTGTCCTTCCCACTCTACCTCGTGCATGTACCCGTTATCTGCTCATTGGGGTCATGGGTTTTGTTGACAAGCGGTTCCACCGCACTCGGCGCCGCCGCCGCCATACTGGGTTCGATCCTCGCGGCGTTGCCGCTCATGACCTTCAACAACTGGTGGGTCCAGATGGTCGGCGCCCTGTTCAACAGGTTCAGGCGCGGCGGACCTATCGCCGCGGCGCCTGCGGCGTCGAGCGCCTAACCGCCCGGCGCTGTGACGGCAGTGCGTCCGGTTCGGGTTCAGGATCCGATCGAATCCTTGATGCCCTTGAGCAGGGTCTTTGCGCCCAGTGAAATCAGCGCATGCTCCGAGCCCATGGCCAGCAGGCGATAGCCCATCGACACGACCCGGCCGGCAATTGCCGGCTCGACAACGTAGATCGCCGCATGTTTGCCGGCCTTGCGGGTGCGCTCGGCCACCGACGCCACCGTCTCCATCATGCTTTCCAGCGTCGAATTGACCGTGGCGCCATTGCTCCAGGCGATCGAGAAATCCGACGGGCCCAGGAAGATGCCGTCGATGCCGGGCGTATCGAGGATGCCATCGAGAGCATCGAGGGCTGCACGCGTCTCGACCATGGCGAAGGCCATGGTGCGCTGGTTGGTGTCGCGCAGCCAGTCGGCCTGGTCGCCTTGGCCGTGGCGGGGAAAAGCGTAGGTCGGGCCCCAGGAGCGCTCGCCGACCGGCGGGTATTTCATGGCGGCGGCGAACAGTTTTGCGTCGGCAACCGAGTTCACCATCGGCGCGATGACCGCCTCGGCGCCGAAATCGAGCGCGCGGCTTGCCATGTCGAAACGGCCAACGGGAATTCGCACCAGCGCCGGCTTGCCGGTAGCGAGCACCGGCACCAGGCCACGCAGCACGCTGTCTTCGTGATGGCCGCCATGCTGCATGTCGAGCGTGACGGCATCGAAACCCTGCTTGGCGACGATCTCGACCGTCAAGGCATCCGGCACACCGGACCATGCGGTGAACAACGTTTCATCGGCCGCGAGGCGGGACTTCAGGGACATGAACTCTTTCCTTGTTAGCGACCGCAGTTTCAGCCGGAAACCGCGGCAAAGGCAAAGAAAAACCGCCCGGATAGGCCGGGCGGTCGATTGGTCCAGCGTATGGCCGCGGGATCAGCGCATGGCCCGGATCAGGTGTTCTTGATCTGCTCGATCGCCTGCGCCATCAGTTCGTCCATGGTGCGGCGGATCTGGTGGTCCGACTGCTCGACGCCGGCCGCGTCGAAATCCCCGCGGATCTTGCGGAACACGTCGTGGTCGCCGGCCTCCTCGATGTCGGAGATAACCACTTCCTTGGCATAGGCGTCGGCATCGGCGCCGGACTTTCCGAGCTTTTCGGCGGCCCACAGGCCGAGCGCCTTGTTGCGGCGCGCCGAGGCCTTGAACCGAAGCTCCTCGTCGAATGCGAATTTACGCTCAAAGCCCTCTTCACGGTCTTTCATGCTGCTCATGGCGTCCCTCCGGGTCAAATTCGATTCGTTGGCGGTGAATATGTGCGTTGTCAAAGCACAAACCAAAAGGTCGCGGGCCGGTCAATATGCTTCATCGCATGCTGCGCTGCGGCATTTCAGTCCCGAAAGCGGTTGATTGGAAGGATTTGCCGATTGAGCAAACGATGTGATTGGGATAGACCCGGCATTGAACCCTACCGTAGCCGCACTATTTCAGGCAGACGGACAGGAAATGGTCTGATACCGCCTGTCCGGAACCTCAGAGAAAAATCAGATGAAAAATCGCCGCCGCATTTATGAAGGCAAGGCCAAGATACTCTATGAGGGACCCGAACCGGGCACGCTTATCCAGTTCTTCAAGGATGATGCAACCGCGTTCAACAAGAAGAAGCATGAGGTCATCGACGGCAAGGGCGTCCTCAACAACCGCATTTCCGAGTATATTTTCAACCATTTGAACCGCATGGGCATTCCGACCCATTTCATCCGCCGGCTGAACATGCGCGAGCAGTTGATCAAGGAGGTCGAGATCATTCCGCTCGAAGTGGTGGTGCGCAATGTCGCCGCCGGCTCGCTGTCCAAGCGGCTCGGCATCGAGGAAGGCACCGTTCTGCCGCGCTCGATCATCGAATTCTATTACAAGGCCGACGCGCTCGACGACCCGATGGTGTCGGAAGAGCACATAACCGCGTTCGGCTGGGCGAGCCCGCAGGAAATCGACGACGTGATGGCGCTGGCCATCCGCGTCAACGACTTCCTCTCCGGCCTGTTCATGGGCGTCGGCATCCAGCTCGTCGACTTCAAGATCGAATGCGGCCGCCTGTTCGAAGGCGACATGATGCGCATCGTCGTCGCCGACGAGATCTCGCCGGACTCCTGCCGCCTGTGGGACGTGGCGACGCAGGACAAGCTCGACAAGGACCGTTTCCGCCGCGACATGGGCGGCCTCGTCGAGGCCTACCAGGAAGTTGCCCGCCGCCTCGGCATCATGAACGAGAACGAGCCGCCGCGCCCGACCGGCCCGGTGCTCGTCGCCTCGACCGACGGCCTCAAAGGCAAGCCGCACTGATCGCGGTTTGCGACCCGATAATCAGAACAGGAGCATGTCCAGCGTGATCAAGGCCCGCATTACCGTCACCCTCAAGAACGGCGTGCTCGACCCGCAGGGCAAGGCGATCGAACACGCATTGTCCGGCCTGGGCTTCGGCGGCGTCGGCACGGTGCGGCAGGGCAAGGTGTTCGATGTCGAGCTGGCGGAAAGCGACAAGGCCAAGGCCGAAGCCGACCTCAAGGCCATGTGCGACAAGCTGCTGGCGAATACGGTGATCGAGAATTATAGTGTGACGCTTACCTAAGGCTGTGCCGGAGGCACGGATGCCTGAAGTCACGAATGAACTGATGTACGAGCTTCTCGAGATTGTAGCGATCAGGCTTGCAGGCGTTGAGCACGCAAACGGACGTCAACAATATCTACGCGATAGCAGGCCGTATCGATCAACATCTTGAACGGATTGAGCAGCGCCTCGAGTTGCGCTAACTCGCCGAAGCACAAAGGCCTTACGAACGAAATGAAATCAGCCGTCGTCCTCCTGCCTGGCCTCAATCGCGACCGCGACATGATCGCGGCGCTGACCAAGATTTCGGGAACACCGCCGGTCACCGTCTGGCAAACCGACACCGAAATCCCCGATGTCGATCTGATCGCCATTCCGGGCGGTTTTTCCTTCGGCGACTATCTGCGCTGTGGCGCGATCGCCGCGCGCATGCCGGTCATGCGGGCAGTGGCCGAAAAAGCGGCCGCGGGCGTGACGGTCATCGGCGTCTGCAACGGTTTCCAGATCCTGGTCGAGGCCGGCTTGTTGCCGGGCGCCTTGATGCGCAACACCTCGCTGAAATTCGTCTGCCGGCAGGTGAAGCTCGAGATCACCAATGCCAACACCATGTTCACCCGCCGCTATCAGCCGGGCCAGATCATCCGCTCGCCGGTCGCGCATCATGACGGCAATTATTTCGCCGACGCCGACACGCTTGCCCGTCTCGAAGGCGAAGGCCAGGTGGTGTTCCGCTATGCCGAGGGCACCAACCCCAACGGCTCGATCAACGACATTGCCGGCATCGTCAACAGCCAAGGCAATGTGCTCGGGCTGATGCCGCATCCGGAAAACCTGATCGAAGCAGCCCATGGCGGTACCGACGGCCGCGGACTGTTCGAGAGCGCCCTCGGCATCGCTGCCTGACGATATCGAAGCGAACAGCTTGAAAACAGCCGGACATTCCTGTCTCTTTGGAGCAAGTCTGGTTCATTGGGGAGAGAGACGGTCATGAAACTCTATTCGCGGCCGTTGTCGCCCTACTCGTCGATCGTGCGGGCATTGGCCTACATCAAGGACGTACCACTCAAGATCATCGCGCCGCCGCCCGGTTTTCCCATCCCGGAAGAGTTTCGCGCCATCTCGCCGATGAACCGGATTCCGGTGCTGATCACCGGCTCGGGCGAGACGATTGTCGAATCGGTGGTCATCGCCGAATATCTCGAGGAACGGTTTCCAGAACCGGCGCTGCTGCCCCCCGATTCCAAGGACCGTGCGCTGGTGCGCATGTTCGCCCGCATCACCGATCTCGATGTGCTGACCCCGTTGATGAAGCTTTTCGAGCTTCATTCCGTGCCGAAGCGCAACAATGCCGAGATCGACGCTCAGTTCGCCCGCCTGCATCATGGACTGGCGGCAATCGAGGCCCGTATGGCGCAAGGGCCCTTCGCACTCGGCGACGACATCAGCTTCGCCGATGCCTGGCTGACGCCGACGCGGTTCATCTTCAACAATTTCCGCGCCATGACAGGACGCCACGACCTGCTCGACGCCTATCCCAAATTCGACGCCTACCAGCAGATCGCCTCGCAACACCCGGCATTGTCGCGTGTGTGGGGCGAGATGACCGACGGCTTGAAAATCTTCCTGTCCGAGCTTGAGATGGGTGCCGCTTGATCAAGTCGAGGACGATCGCGCTGGTCGCCGCGGCGGGCTTTGTGCTGGCATCCTGCCAGTCGACGCCAAAGAGCACGCCTGTTCCCTCGGGCAAAAGTGCAGCGCTGCTGGCCATGGAACAAGTGGCGATCGCCGCCCACAAATGCTGGATCGCCAGCAAGGACCCGGCCTTCAAACCGTATCAGATGGCCAATGAGCTGAATTCGTTCAGCGGCACGCCGCGTTTCCTGCTGGTTCCGGCCAAGCACTATGGCGGCAAACCTTTGCTGGTCGTGCAGGCGCAAGGCAATTCTAGCCGTGTCGACGTCTTCGGACCGCTGATGAACGATCCGCTCGGCGCCCGCATCGGCTCCGACATTTCCCGCTGGCAGGCCGGCAATCCGGCCTGCGCCGCGACGGCCTAGCCCATGGGCCGCTTTCTGCAGATTGTGGGGCTGGTCATCGGTCTGGCCGGGCTCATCCTGCAGTTCTGCATCAGCATTCCTGCATCGATGGAAGCAGGCCGCAGCCTGCTTGGCTCCGTCATTTTCGTCTTCAGCTTCTTCACCATCCTGACCAACATCGGCGCGGTGCTGGTGTACACGTCGCTGCTGTCACCCACCTTCTATGCCTGGCTGCCGGCCTTTGCAGGGGCGCGGATGCGCACCGGCGTTGCGGTTTCGATCGCACTGGTCTTCATCATCTACGCAACGGTTCTGGCACGACTCTGGCAGCCGCAGGGACTGTTCCTGCTCTGCGATGTTCTCCTGCACTACGTCACGCCGGTGCTGTTCGTGCTGTGGTGGCTGATATCGGGCGCCGACGGCCGGACACGCTGGAGCGACATTTCGTGGTGGGTGATCTATCCCATCGCTTATCTGGTCTATGCGCTGGTGCGGGCGCCGCTTGCCGGCGAGGTGCCCTACCCTTTCCTGAACATCGCCAAGAACGGCGCGACCAGCGTCGTCATCTCAGCTGCAGCCATCACCGGACTTTTCCTCGTGCTGTGCGTGGTCGCCGTCCTTGCGGACCATGCCGTTGCACGCACCAGGGCGTCGAGGGTCCGTTAGAACTGTGCGGACCTTCTGTCCGGATTTCCCGGGACCATCATCTTTCCCAAACCGGTTCCCACTTTTGGGATCACGGTCAGTCCCAGAACGGCCTGATGCCCTCGCGGTGGGCGTCGCAGCGCGTGACGCCGATATCCTTGAGCTGGTCGTCGGTCATCTCCAGCAGAGCCAACCGGCTGCGGCGGCGATCCAGCAGGTTGTCGATCCATCCTGCCAGCGACCTCAGCACGCGCACAAGGCGGCTGACAAAGCCGCGCTGAGCCGACGGGCGTGTCGATTGGGCCGATAATGCAGCGCTCGAATGACGTATTGTCGCAATTGTATTCATTTTCTTTCTGCCAAAGTCCTAAATTGTACCCTTTTGGCACGCGATTGATATGTATTGACTCATCTATCGGTGCAATATAGAAAATTGTCACCATGACAAATTGGCTTCCAGATCTCACTGCCGGCTCCGGCCCGCTGTATCAGCGGCTGGCGGATTCCATCGAGACGGACATCGATCGGGGCGTGATCGATGCCGGCGCAAAGTTGCCGCCGCAGCGCGACCTCGCCTACGACATCGGCACCACCGTCGGCACGGTCGGCCGGGCCTATCAATTGCTGCGCGAGCGTGGGCTGGTGAGCGGCGAGGTCGGGCGTGGAACCTATGTGCTCGGCCAGCGCGCGAAGCCGGATTTTCCGGCTCCGGACGTCGGCGGCGAAGGCACGCGCTATATCGATGCGCCTAAAGGCAAGCTGCGTTTCGACAGCACCGCAGCACCTGATATCGGCCAGGGCGACATTGTCGCCGGTGTCCTGTCGCGCACGGCGCAGGACCATCCGCATGAGATTTCGAGCTACACCAGGGATTTCCCCGAACGATGGTACGAAGCCGGCGCCCGCTGGTTGGCGCGCAATTCCTTTCGCCCGGATGCCGACACCATCGTTCCCACGCTCGGCACCCATGCGGCGGTGATGGCGGCGATCGCGGCGCTCACCATGCCTGGCGACTATGTTGCCTTCGAGCACCTCACCTACTCGCAGGTTTCCCGCAGTGCCGGCTTGATCGGCAGGCGCACCGCGTTGGTGGCATCGGACGATGAAGGCATCGATCCGCAGGATTTCGAGCGCGTCTGCGCGCAAAAGCATCCCAAAATGATCTTCCTGATGCCGACGGCGCAGAATCCGACGCTGGCCACCTTGTCGGCGGCGCGCCGCGAAGCGATCGCCCATGTCGCACGCGAATACAATGTCGTCCTCATCGAGGACGACCTCTATGGCAATCTGACCGATGATCCGACGCCGTTGCTGGCCGAATATGCTCCTGAGAGGACCATTGTCGCGGGCGGCCTGTCGAAGTCGGTCGCAGCCGGTGTGCGCGGCGGCTGGCTTTCCTGCCCGCCCGCCTACCGCCACCGCATCCGCGTCGCCCACAAGATGATGACCGGCGGCATGCCCTTCCTGCTGGCGGAGGTGAATACAAGGCTGGTGCTGTCCGGTCAGGCGGATGAGATACGAAAGCGCAGCATCGCCGAAATCAGCGCCCGCATCGCCATCGTACGCGAGACTTTGGCCGGCTTCGCCTTCAAGTCGCATGACAGGGTGCCCTTTGTCTGGCTGACCCTGCCCGACCCCTGGCTTTCCGGCACCTTCAAGAACGCTTGCCTGGAGCACGGCGTGCTGATCGACGACGAGGACGAATTCAAGGCCGGCCGTTCCGAGCAGGTTTTCCATGGCGTCCGCTTCGGCGTTTCGCAGCCGAGACAGCGCGGGGATATCGCTGAAGGCGTTGCGGTGATCCGGCGACTTCTCGATGAAGGCCGCGCCGGCTACGACAGCTTCTCCTGACACTGCGTGGCTTTGTCCGGTTTTCCGTCGTTTTTCGTCAATCCATGGGTGTATCGGCCGCAAGGCTTGCGATAAGACGGGACTCAAAATCCCAACGTCCCGGATAAAAATCGCCGCCCATGACCATTTCCAATTCCGTGCCGATCACCCCCGAGCTCATTGCCTCACACGGGCTCAAGCCCGACGAGTACCAGCGCATTCTCGACCTCGTCGGGCGCGAGCCGAGCTTCACCGAACTCGGCATCTTCTCGGCGATGTGGAATGAGCACTGCTCCTACAAATCCTCGAAGAAATGGCTGCGCACGCTGCCGACCACCGGACCTCAGGTCATCCAGGGGCCGGGCGAGAATGCTGGCGTGGTCGACATCGGCGATGGCGACTGCGTCGTCTTCAAGATGGAGAGTCACAACCACCCATCCTACATCGAGCCCTACCAGGGTGCGGCGACCGGCGTCGGCGGCATATTGCGCGACGTCTTCACCATGGGCGCGCGGCCGATCGCGGCGATGAATGCGCTGCGTTTTGGTGCGCCCGACCATCCCAAGACCAGGCACCTCGTTTCAGGCGTGGTTTCCGGCGTCGGCGGCTATGGCAACGCGTTCGGCGTGCCGACGGTCGGCGGCGAGGTCAATTTCGATGCCCGCTACAATGGCAACATCCTGGTCAACGCCTTTGCAGCGGGCCTTGCCAAGACCGATGCGATCTTCCTGTCCGAAGCCAAGGGAGTCGGCCTGCCGGTCGTCTATCTCGGCGCCAAGACCGGCCGCGACGGCGTCGGCGGCGCCACCATGGCTTCGGCCGAATTCGACGACAAGATCGATGAGAAGCGTCCGACAGTGCAGGTCGGCGATCCCTTCACCGAAAAGTGCCTGCTGGAAGCCAGCCTCGAACTGATGGCCTCGGGCGCCGTCATCGCCATCCAGGACATGGGTGCGGCCGGCCTCACCTGCTCGGCGGTCGAAATGGGCGCCAAGGGCGACCTCGGCATCGAGCTCGATCTCGACAAGGTGCCGGTGCGCGAAGAGCGCATGAGCGCCTACGAAATGATGCTTTCGGAAAGCCAGGAGCGCATGCTGATGGTGCTGCGTCCGGAAAAGGAAAAGGAAGCCGAGGCGATCTTCCACAAATGGGGGCTCGACTTCGCCATCGTCGGCAAGACCACCGACGATCTGCGCTTCCGCGTGCTGCACCAGGGCGACGAGGTTGCCAACCTGCCGATCAAGGATCTTGGCGACAAGGCTCCGGAATATGACCGGCCGTGGATCGAACCGAAGAAGCCGGCGCCGCTGGCCGCCAATGACGTTCCGCAAGCCGATGTTGCAGACGCGCTGCTGAAGCTGCTCGGCGGTCCCGACCTGTCTTCGCGCCGCTGGGTGTGGGAGCAGTATGACACGCTGATCCAGGGCAATTCGCTGCAGCTTCCAGGCGGCGATGCCGGCGTGGTGCGGGTCGAAGGCCATGCGACCAAGGCGCTCGCCTTCTCGTCCGACGTGACGCCGCGCTATTGCGAGGCCGACCCTTACGAGGGCGGCAAGCAGGCGGTGGCCGAATGCTGGCGCAACTTGACCGCCACCGGCGCTCTGCCGCTGGCCGCAACCGACAACCTCAATTTCGGCAACCCGGAACGGCCCGAGATCATGGGCCAGCTGGTCGGTGCCGTGAAGGGCATCGGCGACGCCTGTCGTGCGCTCGAATTCCCGATCGTCTCCGGCAATGTCTCGCTCTACAACGAGACCAACGGCCAGGGCATCCTGCCAACCCCGACCATCGGCGGCGTCGGCCTGATCGCCGATTGGTCGAAGATGGTGCGGGCCGGCTTTGCGGCCGAGGGCCAAATGATCCTGCTGGTCGGCGCGCCGGCGTCCTGGGGAACGCATCTCGGGCAATCGGTCTATTTCAGGGACATACACGGCCGCACGGATGGACCGCCGCCGCCGGTCGACCTCGAGCATGAAAAGCGCGTCGGCGACCATGTGCGCGCGCTCATCGCCTCCGGCATCGTCACGGCGGCGCATGACGTTTCCGATGGCGGTATCGCGGTGGCTTTAGCCGAAATGGTGATGGCGTCCGGCATCGGCGCCACCGTTCCCGGCCTTGTCGGCACCGACCCGATCCCGGTCTGGTTCGGCGAGGATCAGGGCCGTTATCTGCTGACGCTGTCGATCGACCCGCATGGTGACGAATGGGACGCCATTCGCAAGCAGCAGGGCGAGCTTGGCATCTTCGCGCCGTGGATCGGCTCCACAGGCGGCAGCGCGCTGAAGCTTGGCGACGCCAGGGCAATCCCGGTCAGCGAACTCTCCTCGGCTCACGAAGGCTGGTTCCCGCGCTTCATGGATCAGGCTAGTTGACCACACTGGCTGCCCGGGCGCTGCTTGCAGTCGTTTTCTGGCCGTCGCTGTTCTTCTTCTGGTTCCTGGGACCGTTCGTCTTTTTCCTGCTGTCGACAACCTCGAGCGAGGTTTGTATGCGGCTGGAAACACGTGCGGAGTTCCTTGCCGCGGCGAACGGCGCCGTCCCGATGCTGGCGCTGCAGAACCTCCTCTACGCGGTCCCGATCATCTGCCTGGTGCTCTGGGGCCGCCTTTTCCCGGATCCGGCACGGGCAAGGCACATCGTCACCTGCGTCAAGCTTTTCGCCGGCACGGTGGTCGTGGGCGCGTTGTGGGAGTACGGCTCGTCGCTCATCTGCGACGGCCATGGCCAAGGGTTCTTCTCGCCGGCTTGGCAAATGACGAGCTATCTCCCCATTGTCAGCCTGCTGCTCAACGCGCCGCTCTATGTGCTTGCCTTCGGCCTTGGCCGCGCTTTCTCGACACGCGAGGACGTTGCCGAGGATGAAGCAAGCCCACCGGCCTAGTCTTTCTCTGAAGCCGTGTGGCCGTTGGCGGGACAGAACGGCTTCAATCCGGACCGGAAAGGCTTTAGGCTCACCCGACTCTCATCTTATGGCCGGCTACCGGCCGCTCGAAACAGGATTTTGCCATGGCAATGGATGCCCACGACATCGAAAAACTGATCAAGGACGGCATTCCGGACGCCAAGGTGACGATTCGCGATCTCGCCGGCGACGGCGACCACTATGCGGCCGAGGTGGTGGCCGAGAGCTTTCGCGGCAAGAGCCGCGTCCAGCAGCACCAGATGGTCTATGACGCGCTGAAGGGCAATATGGGCGGCGTGTTGCACGCACTGGCGCTGCAGACCAGCGTTCCCGACTGACCCTTAGCGCTTGGCCCAACACGGCTCATCCTTTGCGCCATTTCAGCCACGGCGCGGCTAACGTCTTGTTTCGAGCAATCGTTGGGTTTATTTGAAGGGTATGTTTCGAGCCTGACTCCCACAGGCGGGAAAGGATATTCCATGAGCGGCATCAACGACTACATCGACAATGAAGTGAAGGGCAACGACGTCGTCCTTTTCATGAAGGGCACACCTGGTTTCCCGCAATGCGGATTTTCCGGCCAGGTCGTCCAGATCCTCGACTATATCGGCGCCGACTACAAAGGCGTGAACGTCCTGGACTCGGCTGAACTGCGCCAGGGCATCAAGGAATACTCCAACTGGCCGACGATCCCTCAGCTCTACGTCAAGGGAGAATTCGTCGGCGGTTGCGACATCGTGCGCGAGATGTTCCAGGCGGGCGAGCTGCAGACGTTCCTCGTCGAGAAGGGCGTCAGCGTCAAAGGCGCCGCCTGATTTCTGTTTTGTGCGTGCCCTAAATCGACGTTGATTTTCGGGCATCGAGCACCAGGCACCGGGGCAACCTCACCTCGGCAATTTTCATGTCCTGACCCCAGGACCAGGACGAGCCAATGCGCCGGCCCGCCGGCGCATTTTCGTTTGAAAGATCGGACTTGCCGTGGACCAGCCAAGACCAGCGCCGCAATCGGCAAGCAAACTGCCCATTCCGCGCTGGGAGTTCATCGCTCTGTGCGCGGCACTGATGGCGCTGAACTCGCTGGCCATCGATATCATGCTGCCGGCTCTGCAGCAGATCGGCGCCTCGCTCGGCGTCGAAAATGAAAACCACCGGCAGTATGTCATAACGGCGTACATTCTGGGCTTCGGCGGCGGACAGCTATTCTTCGGGCCGATCTCGGATCGCTTCGGACGTCGCGCACCACTGGTCGCCGGGCTGGTGATTTATGTCGCCGCGGCTGCGGCCGCCGCCGTTGCACCAAGCTTTGAAACACTTCTGCTGTGCCGGGCCGTGCAAGGCATCGGTGCAGCCGCCACCCGCGTCATCGCGGTCTCGATCGTGCGCGATACGTTCGACGGCCGGCGCATGGCCGAGGTGATGTCGCTGATCTTCATGGTGTTCATGGCGATACCGGTCATTGCTCCCGGCATCGGCCAATTTATCATGCTGTTTGCGACCTGGCATTGGATCTTCGTCACCATGGCCGTCGGTGCGCTGCTCGTCTCGGCCTGGTCGCTGCTGCGCCTTCCTGAAACGCTGCATCCCGAACATCGCCGGCCGCTGACGCTCAACTCCATTGTCGGCGGGTTTCGTATCGTTCTCACCAACCGCATTGCGATCTGCTATGCCTTCGCCAGCACCTTCATTTTCGGCGCCATGTTCGGCTTCATCGCTTCGGCGCAGCAGATCTATGTCGACATTTTCAAAGTCGGCGAGATGTTCCCGGTCATCTTTGCTGGGGTTGCGGGCGTGCTCGCCTTCTCCAACTTTCTGAACTCGCGCCTTGTCGGCCGCATCGGCATGCGCCGCCTGTCGCAGAGTGCGTTGCTGCTGTTCCTGGTCATCAGCCTTGCCTGGCTGGTGATTTCGCTGGAGATGAAGATGCCGCTCTGGCTGTTCATCACCTTCTTTGCCTGCGCCATGCTTCCATTCGGTGCGCTCGGCGCGAACTTCAACGCGCTGGCCATGGAGCCGCTCGGCCAACTGGCCGGCACGGCTTCGTCGATCCTCGGTTTCATGCAGACGTTTCTCGGCGGCATTCTCGGCACGCTGATCGGCCAGGCCTTCAACGGCACGGTGACGCCGCTGGCCGCCGGCTTCTGCAGCGTCTCGGTCGCCGCGCTGCTGATGATCTTCATCGCCGAGCGCGGCAAGATGTTCCAGCCACAGAACCCGCCCGTTTCAGGGCACATCACCGACTTGCATTAGGACGCACCTTCAAGGGCTGCCGTGAACCGAGGGGCAAGCATGCGCCCCGCAATTGCTTCGCCCATGCTGTCCGAAAAGTGCAATGGCAGAGCGTCATCGAGTGCCCTGAGGATGGATGCCACGAAGGCCCGGCTGCGCTGGGCATCGGTTCCCAGATCGGAATATGTGGCGCGAGGTTTGCCGATCAGCGTGCCGTTGCGGCGAAGCGAGAACCGCAGCGTGAGGGACATGCCCGCGGTTCCGGGTGGCGGCTTCCAGCAGGCATAGATCGCGTCCGACATCTCCTTTATCGTGTCGACGGGATCGGTACTGCGACAGCTGCGCTCTTGCGACCTTGCTTCCAGGGAACTGGCGAACAGACCGGCGGCAAGAGCCACCGCGACAAATGCAAACCGAGGTTTCATTCGAGAGCCTCCGGATTTGCGCGAGATTGTACTGCTTTCGGCTAACGCAGCAATCGATCCTACTGCGCCCAGAGCTCGCGGCGCAATTCGTGCCAGCTTTCCTTGTCTGGCGCGACAAGCAGGCCGCCGCCGAGATGCGAGGGCAGATAGGCGCTGCCGTCGAAGCGCGCCGCATGGCCGCCGGCCTCGGCATGGATCAGCACGCCGGCCAGGTGGTCCCACGGCATCAGCTTATTGTAGACGACGAAGTGGGCATGGCCGCTCGCCAGCAGGCGGTATTCGTGCGCGGCGCAGCGATAGGCGAACTGCGACAGGATCTTGGTCTGGTTGCGCGCCAGCCGTGTCCGTTCCGGCTCGGCCATATATTGCCAGGAGACAGAGCCGGTCATCTCCGAGATCGGCGCGGGTACCGCTACATGCACCTTCTCGATGCTGCCGTGCGCATGCCGGATATGGCTGCCGGCACCCCTGGCGCCAATCAGCCAGTCCTTGCCGACGGGATCGTGGATGATGCCGGCGACAGTCTCGCCCTTGACCACGACCGCCAGCATGACGCCGAACAGCGGCACGCCGGAGGCGAAATTGAAAGTACCGTCGACCGGGTCGATGACGAAGGCCAGATCGGCATCGCCCAACCCGTTTAAAAGCGCTGGATTGTCGGAACAGGCCTCCTCGCCGACGACCATCGCTGAGGGATACCGCTCGCGCAGCCGCGCGGTGATCAGCCGCTCGGCATTGACGTCGGCTTCGGTCACCAGGTCGGCGGCCGACGTCTTCTGCCTGACATCGCCATCGCCCAACCGGCGAAAGCGCGGCATGATCTCGGCAAGTGCCGCCTCGGCCAGAATGCCGGCCAGCCAGCCGATCGCGGTGTCGTCAAATGTCATCGGCTTGCCTTGTGGTGAGGGTCTCGTTGAGGGCAGCGAAATCGAACAGCTTTCTGTCGAGCAGATGCGATGGCCTGCTGTTCGACAGCGCGCGCAGCATCGTATCCTTGCGGCCCGGCATGCGCTTTTCCAGGTCCTCGAGCATCGCCTTCATGGCGTTGCGCTGAAGACCTTCCTGGCTGCCGCAGAGATCGCAGGGAATGATCGGGAATCGCATGGCGGCAGCGAATTTTTCCAGATCGACCTCGGCGCAATAGCTCAATGGCCGCAGCACCATGACGTCGCCTTCGTCATTGAGCAGTTTTGGCGGCATGGCGGCGAGACGCCCGCCATGGAAGAGGTTCATGAAGAAGGTCTCGAGAATGTCCTCGCGATGGTGGCCGAGCACCAGCGCCGAGCACCCCTCCTCGCGTGCAATGCGGTAGAGATGGCCGCGCCTGAGACGCGAGCAGAGCGAGCAATAGGTGCTGCCCGCCGGCAGCTTGTCGGTGACGACGGAATAGGTGTCCTGATATTCGATCCGGTGCGCAATGCCGTTGCTGTCGAGATAGTCCGGCAGGATATGTTTGGGGAAATTCGGCTGGCCCTGGTCGAGATTGCAGGCCAGAAGATCGACCGGCAAGAGCCCGCGCCATTTTAGGTCGAGCAGCACCGCGAGCAGGCCGTAGGAATCCTTGCCGCCCGATAGCGCTACGAGCCAGCGCTGGCCGGGCTTGACCATCGAGAAATCCTCGATCGCCTGCCGGGTCAGCCGCAGCAGCCGCTTGCGCAGTTTGTTGAACTCGACCGAGGACGGCACGTCGGCGAACAGCGGATGGAAACCGCCTTCGCTGTCGGCGACCGGTTCGAGCGTTTCAATGTCTGGAAGCATGTTCATGGCATGTCGCTTTCAATGGCCCAGAGCGCCGGATTAGCGGACATGACCGACAAAGAAAAGGCCGCCTCGACGGGCGGCCTTCGCAGGATGTCGCAGAACGCGCTCGTTTAGCGCGAATAGAATTCGACGACCAGGTTCGGTTCCATCTGCACGGCGAACGGAACGTCCGCCAGGCCGGGGATGCGCGAGAAGGTCGCGACCATCTTGTTGTGATCGGCTTCGATGTAGTCCGGCACGTCGCGCTCGGCGAGACCGACCGCTTCCAGAACGATGACCAGCTGCTTGGACTTTTCGCGGATTTCGACGACATCGCCCGGCTTGCAGCGGTACGAGCCGATGTTGACGCGCTTGCCGTTGACGTTGACGTGACCGTGGTTGACGAACTGACGGGCGGCGAAAATGGTCGGCACGAACTTGGCGCGGTAGACGACCGCGTCGAGACGCGACTCGAGCAGGCCGATCAGGTTTTCCGAGGTGTCGCCCTTGCGGCGGTCAGCCTCTTCATAAACCTTGCGGAACTGCTTTTCCGAAACGTCGCCATAGTGCCCCTTCAGCTTCTGCTTGGCGCGCAGCTGCAGGCCGAAATCGGAAAGCTTGCCCTTGCGGCGCTGGCCATGCTGGCCGGGGCCGTATTCACGCTTGTTGACCGGGGACTTCGGGCGGCCCCAGATGTTTTCGCCGAGACGGCGGTCGATCTTGTACTTCGCGGATTCGCGCTTGCTCATCGCATTCCCTTTTCAAAACAACACACCCGGAACCTCATGGTCCGGGTGAAGGAAACGCGCCCTCCTCTGGCCTCCGTTTTCGAGACCTGACAGGGTTTTCCCACGCAACGCGGCGGAAAACCCACGGGACACGTCAGTTCAAACAAGATAGTAGAATTGGATTTCCACGCATCTTGCGCACATAAAGAAAACCACCGGGCATTGCGGCCCGGTGTTGGCGCGCTGATTAAACGGAGATTTAACCGGTGTCAAGCTTGTGGCTGGCGTAGGCCATGGCGACGATATAGCGTCTCTGGGTTGAGTACAGTGCCGGATGTGGCGGGAGGTTGCGCCAGCGGCATCAGGAAGGGACCGGAGCAGAGGAGCTACATTCGCATGAAGAAATTCTTCCTTACCCTGACAGGAGCCGCTGTGTTGGCGGGATCCATGGCGGTCATGACACCGGAGCCGGCTGAGGCCAGGCATTGGCAAGGGCACCGGCACCACCAGGCTTGCCGCATCGTGATCAAGAAGAAAATTATCTGGCGGCACGGCCACAAGAAGGTCATCCGCTACAAGATCAAGCAGTGCAGAGGGCGCTGGTAGGCTGCAATCCGGTCTCAGGCGGCCGACATCACTTCAAAGCCCGCGGTTTGGCCGCGGGCGTTTGATTCCGGCTCGTGTTCTTCGGCGTTTCCCTTGAACGGCGGACCGCACTCTAGCCTTTCGACTTCTTCTCCGGCAGGCCCTTGCGCTTCGTCTCGGCGAATTCCTCGAGCTGCTTTTCGCTCATCGATTCGTACATTCCCTTGGAAGCGCCCTGGAGTTCGCTCTTCTTGGTCTCGCCGCGCTTGGCCGACAGAGCCGCGCCGGCGGCTTTCTGCTGGGCTTTCGAGGTGGCTGGCATGGCTCTTTCTCCCGTTGGCATCAGGAGAAAACGCAACGACTGCCGTGATGTTCCGCTTCGCAATCACGACATCGCCAACCCGAACCCCTGCATCAGGCGGCGGGTGGGGAAATCGGCTCTTTTCGATGTGAAGACGGCAAGGTCGGGCCCTTCAGGCAACATCTCGCCACGACCGCTCGGATCGATGTCGGCGAGAAGCGACAGCGCCCGGCGCGCGATCGCTTCGGCGGGGTCGAGCCAGTCGACCGGCCAAGGCGCCGTCTTGCGCATACGATTGGCCAGAAAGGGGTAGTGTGTGCAGGCGAGCACGACGATATCCGTACGCAGCGCATCACGTTCGACGAAGCATGGCGCGATCTCGGCGCGCACGGCCTCCTCATCGACGAAGCCCTCACGCATGTAGATCTCAGCCAGTCCCGCCAGCCTGTCGCTGCCGACCAGGCGGACATGGCATTTCTGCGCCCATTTGCTGATCAGGTCGCGCGTGTACTGGCGCTTGACGGTGCCAGGCGTCGCCAGCACCGAAACCAGCCCTGAGCGCGTGCGTTCCGCCGCCGGCTTGATCGCAGGCACCATGCCGACAAAAGGATGCTCGGGAAATCTGTCGCGCAGCGCGTCGATCACCAACGTCGAGGCGGTGTTGCAGGCGATGACCGAAATGGCCGGCGCAAACCGCTCAAGCAGTTTGCCGAACAATTCAAGGATATGCACCCTCAGCGCCGGCTCTTCCCAGGCGCCATAGGGAAACGCAGCGTCGTCGGCGACATAGATGAAGCGGCGGTCGGGCATCAGCACGCGCGCCTCGCGCAGTACGGTGAGCCCGCCGATGCCCGAATCGAACATCAGGATCGGCCGCTCAGTCATTGTCGGTTCCTTTTCCGCCAAGCGGCGGTATGTCATCGTCCTTGCCGGCGCCGGCAAGGCGCGCCGCTTCCGCCTTGCGGGCCCGCGCGGCGGCCGCGGGCAAGCGTCGTGGATCATCGCCAGGGGACCCGTCGCCGCGCGGCATCGCCGGCGAAAACCTGTCGAGCGACGAGATGATGCCGCGCAGCACCTTCAGCTCCGGTTCGGCAAAACCGGCGCGCGTCAGCACCGCACGCAGATTGTCGATCATTTTCGGCTTCTTCGGTGCCGGCCGGAAATAGCCGCGCGCTTCCAGTGCGCCTTCGAGATAGGCGAACAGGCCGTGCAATTCCTCCTTGCTTGCCGGCTTCATGTCCGGGCCGGAAAAATTGGTCTTGGTCTCGTCTTCCAGGCCGGACTTCATCCATTCGTAGGACATCAGAAGCGCGGCCTGGGCGATGTTGAGCGACGAGAAATCGGGATCGACCGGGAACGTGACGATCTCGTCGGCAAGGCCGACCTCGTCATTGTAGAGGCCGAAGCGCTCGCGGCCGAACAGGATGCCGGTGCGCTGGCCCATTGCGTGACGGGTCCGAAGCATCCTGCCCGCCTCCACCGGCCCGCGCACGGATTTGAAGCCGTCGCGCTGCCTGGCCGTGGTGGCGAAGACGAAGTTCAGGTCGGCGAGCGCCGAGGCCAGATCGTCAAAGACGGTGACGGCGTCGATGACATGATCGGCGCGGCTCGCCGCCGCACGTGCCTTCTCGCTCGGCCAACCGTCACGCGGATTGACGAGGCGCAGCTCCGACAGACCGAAATTGGCCATGGCGCGCGCGACCATGCCGATGTTCTCGCCAAGCTGAGGCTCGACGAGGATGATCGCCGGGCCGGCGACTGCAATGCTATCAGGATCTTTGGTGACGGGCATGATTGTCAATGAACTGCTGTTTGCGGCATTTCAGCGTCCCCTGCCATATTCGGCCGGGAAAATGAAGCATTCGCAAATGACGACGGCTCTGGCCTCCAATTCGTGACCGATCGCCGTTTGCGTGGCCAAAAGCGCTTTGATATACGGGCGACATCTCCCGGCCCAACGCCACGCGGGCAAGGCCGTCCCACATCCCAGCAACGAGGCATTCTTTCCATGGCGAAGATCAAGGTGGCGAACCCGGTCGTCGAACTCGACGGCGACGAGATGACCCGCATCATCTGGCAGTTCATCAAGGACAAGCTGATCCACCCTTATCTCGACCTCAAGCTGGAATATTACGACCTCGGCATCGAGCATCGCGACGCCACCAACGACCAGGTGACCATCGATTCGGCCAACGCCATCAAGAAATACGGCGTCGGCGTGAAATGCGCGACGATCACGCCTGACGAGCAGCGCGTCGAGGAGTTCAAGCTGAAGAAGATGTGGAAGTCGCCGAACGGCACCATCCGCAACATCCTCGGCGGCACCATCTTCCGCGAGCCGATCATCATGAAGAACGTGCCGCGCCTGGTGCCCGGCTGGACCAAGCCGATCATCGTCGGCCGTCATGCTTTCGGCGACCAGTACCGCGCCACCGATTTCCGCTTCCCCGGCAAGGGCAAGCTGACCATCAAGTTCGTCGGCGAGGACGGCCAGGTGATCGAGCACGATGTATACGACGCGCCCGGCGCCGGTGTCGCCATGGCCATGTACAATCTCGACGAGTCCATCCGCGAGTTCGCCCGCGCCTCGCTGAACTACGGCCTGCTGCGCAACTACCCGGTCTATCTGTCGACCAAGAACACCATCCTCAAGGCCTATGACGGCCGCTTCAAGGATATCTTCCAGGAGGTCTACGAGGCTGAATTCGAGGCCGAGTTCAAGTCGAAGAAGCTGTGGTACGAGCACCGCCTGATCGACGACATGGTGGCCTCCGCCCTGAAATGGTCGGGCGGCTATGTCTGGGCCTGCAAGAACTATGATGGTGACGTGCAGTCCGACACGGTCGCGCAAGGTTTCGGCTCACTCGGCCTGATGACCTCGGTGCTGATGACGCCGGACGGCAAGACCGTGGAAGCGGAAGCCGCGCACGGCACCGTCACCCGCCACTACCGCCAGCATCAGAAGGGCGAGGAAACCTCGACCAATTCGATCGCCTCGATCTTCGCCTGGACGCGTGGCCTCACCCATCGCGCCAAGCTCGACGACAATGCCGAGTTGAAGCGCTTTGCCGAGACGCTGGAAAAAGTCTGCATCCAGACGGTCGAGTCCGGCTTCATGACCAAGGACCTGTCGCTGCTGATCGGCCCCGACCAGCCTTGGCTGTCGACCACCGGTTTCCTCGACAAGATCGACGAGAACCTGCAGAAGGCGATGGCCTGATAAGTAAGCAAGATGGGCAAGCCCATCGTCTACGGGGCGGACTATAGCGTCTATGTGCGCATCGTCCGCCTCGTGCTTGAGGAAAAAGGCATCGACTACGAGCTTGTGCCAGTCGATGTCTTTGCCGCCGACGGGATTCCCGCCTGGTATTTCGAACATCATCCGTTCGGCCGCATCCCGGCCTTCGAGCATGACGGATTCCGGCTGTTCGAGACGAGCGCGATTGCCAGATATGTTGACGAGGCGTTCGACGGGCCAGCGCTGCAAGCGACGGAGCCTCGTGGCCGCGCAACCATGAACCAGATCATCGGCATGCTCGATGCCTATGCCTACAGATCGATGGTCTGGGATGTTGCCGTCGAGCGGCTGGAGAAGGCTCAGCCGGATGAGGCGTTGATCGCCGGCGGCCTTGCTCAGGCGAGCAAAGCGCTTCGGACGCTGTCCGCGCTGAAAGCGCCGGGACCGTGGCTGCTGGGCGACCAGCTGACGCTGGCCGACCTGCATGCCGCACCGATCATCGGCTATTTCGTCAAGGTCGCCGAGGGGCAAAATCTGCTGGCCGAGTTCCCTGATATCCGGGACTGGTATGCGCGCATTGCGGCTCGGCCGAGCTTCGTGCAGACTGAAAAAATCGGCTGATAAGAGACGTCCGCTGTCCCTCCAACCGTTGCTTTAAATTCAGTCCACTCGCCTACGCCGCTTCGAGTGCCGCCCTTACCGCAGCAATCGCATCATCGGCCTTGGAAGCGTCGGGGCCGCCAGCCTGGGCCATGTCGGGCCGCCCGCCGCCGCCCTGCCCGCCGAGCGCCGCCGAGGCCACTCGGACAAGGTCGACGGCGCTGAAGCGGCCGACGAGGTCGTCGGTGACGGCGACGACGACGCTGGCCTTGTTGTCCTCACCGGAGCCGACGAAGACGACGACGCCGGAGCCGAGCGACGTCTTGCCGGCATCGGCCAGCGGCTTCAGGTCCTTCGGTGAGACACCTGAGACCGTCTTGCCGAGAAAGCCGACACCGGCCACCGTCTCATTGGCGGCTGGAGCATCGGCAGACGATCCGCCGCCCAATGCCAGCTTCTTGCGCGCTTCGGTCAGTTCCTTTTCGAGCTTCTTGCGCTCTTCGAGCAGCGTCTCGACGCGCGCCGGTACATCGGCCGGCGAAATCTTCAACACGGCTGCCGTCGCCTTCAAACGCCTGTCCTGCTCGTCGAGATGTTTGCGCGCGGCTTCGCCCGTCAATGCCTCGATGCGGCGCACGCCGGCGGCGACCGCGCTGTCCGATACGACACGCACGAGGCCGATATCGCCGGTCGCCCGGACATGGGTGCCACCGCAGAGCTCGACCGAATAGGGCCGGTTCGCCTTGGCGCCGTGCAGGCCGGTGCCCATCGACACGACGCGCACTTCGTCGCCGTACTTTTCGCCAAACAGCGCCATGGCGCCCTCGGCGATGGCATCGTCGACCGACATCAGGCGCGTGGTCACCGGGCCGTTCTGGACGACGATCTCGTTGGCCATGCGCTCGACCTCTTCGAGGTCTTCGGCCGAAATCGGCTTGTTGTGCGAGATGTCAAAGCGCAGGCGCTCGGGCGCGACCAGCGAGCCCTTCTGTGCGACATGGCTGCCCAGCACTTCGCGCAGCGCCTCATGGATCAGATGCGTCGCGGAATGGTTGGCGCGCAGCCTCGAGCGCCTTGCATGATCGACCTTCAGCTCGACAGCCGCGCCCGTCTTGACGGTGCCGCTGGCCACCTTGCCGATATGCACGAACAGCCCGTCGGCCTTCTTCTGCGTATCCGAAACCTCGATCGAGAACCCCTCGCCGGAGATGACGCCGGTGTCGCCCATCTGGCCGCCGGACTCGGCATAGAACGGCGTCTGGTTGACGACGATCGCCACCGCGTCGCCCTTGCCGGCGCCGTCGACAGCCTTGCCGTCCCGGACAAGCGCCTGGATGATGCCTTCCGCAGCTTCAGTCTCATAGCCGAGGAACTCGGTGGCGCCGGCCTTCTCGCGCACCGAGAACCAGATGGTCTCGGTGGCGGCGTCGCCGGACCCGGCCCAATGCTTGCGCGCCTCGGCCTTCTGCTGCTCCATCGCGTTGGTGAAGCCGGCAATATCGACCGAGATGCTGCGCTGGCGCAGTGCGTCCTGCGTCAGGTCGAGCGGGAAGCCATAGGTGTCGTAGAGCTTGAAGGCCGTCTCGCCATCCAGCATGTCGCCGGCATGCAGCGTTTCGGTCGCCTCGGAAAGCAGGCCGAGGCCGCGCACCAGCGTCTTGCGAAACCTGGTCTCCTCGAGCTTCAGCGTCTCGGTGATCAATTGTTCGCCGCGCAGCAGTTCCGGATAGGCCTGGCCCATTTCGCGCACCAGCGCCGGCACCAGCTTCCACATCAGCGGTTCGTTGGCACCGAGCAGCTGTGCATGGCGCATGGCGCGGCGCATGATGCGGCGCAGGACGTAGCCCCTGCCTTCGTTCGAGGGCAGCACGCCATCGGCGACCAGGAAGGAGGACGAGCGCAGATGATCGGCAATGACCCGGTAGGAGGCGACCGTCTCCTTGTCGGGACCATGCCCGATCGCGGACGAGGCCGCGTCGATCAGGTGACGGAACAGATCGGTCTCGAAGACGCTTTCCACCCCTTGCAGGATGGACGCCATGCGCTCCAGGCCCATGCCGGTGTCGATCGAGGGGCGCGGCAGGTCGATGCGCTCCTCCTTCGTCACCTGTTCATACTGCATGAACACCAGGTTCCAGAATTCCAGGAAACGGTCGCCATCCTCCTCCGGGCTGCCGGGAGGGCCGCCCCAGATGTGCTCGCCGCGGTCGATGAAGATCTCCGAGCACGGCCCGCAGGGTCCGGTGTCGCCCATCGCCCAGAAATTGTCCGAGGTCGCGATGCGAATGATGCGGTCGTCGGAAAAACCGGCGATCTTCTTCCAGAAGCCGGCCGCCTCGTCATCCGTGTGATAGACGGTGACCAGCAGCTTGTCCTTGCTCAGCCCGAATTCCCTGGTGATCAAGTTCCAGGCAAGCTCGATGGCGCGCTCCTTGAAATAGTCGCCGAAGGAGAAGTTGCCGAGCATCTCGAAGAAGGTCAGATGACGCGCGGTGTAGCCGACATTGTCGAGATCGTTGTGCTTGCCGCCGGCGCGAACGCTCTTCTGGGCGGTCGAGGCGCGCGAATAGGGCCGCTTCTCCAGGCCGGTGAAGACGTTCTTGAACTGTACCATGCCGGCGTTGGTGAACATCAGCGTCGGGTCGTTGCGCGGCACCAGCGGACTCGACGCGACGATCTCGTGACCCTCCTTGCGGAAGTAGTCGAGAAATGTCGACCGGATTTCGTTCACGCCACTCATGAATGCTGCCTTTTCGGAAGGGCCGCCGGCAAACCGGCGGAAATGGGCTCTGCGTTTTAGAAGATTAGGACTTGGCCTTTTAGCCGCCGCGCTTCACCCTGTCCAGAAACACGGAATTGGTCCAATCCACGGCCTTTGCCGGTCGTTCGAACCGGCCTGTTTTCGCCGCCGAAACGCAAAACCGCCGGCACTGGGCCGGCGGTTTCAAAACGCATTAACGCGGAACTCGATTACTTAAGCCCGAGATAATAGAATGCGATTATGGCCGAACTCCGGCCGACCTCGCGAGTTGTCACATCGCGCCGGATTCCTCCTCGAACCCGTCGTCGCCACCTTCGGAGCCGCCATTCTCAAGGAACTTTTCGGCGATCAGCCCGGCATTCTGTCGGAGCGCCAGCTCGATCTCGCGTGCGGTGTCGGGATTGTCGCGCAGGAACAGTTTGGCATTCTCGCGGCCTTGGCCGAGACGCTGCGAATTGTAGGAGAACCAGGCGCCCGACTTCTCGACCACGCCGGCCTTGACGCCGAGATCGACCAGTTCGCCGGTCTTGGACACGCCTTCACCATACATGATGTCGAACTCGACCACCTTGAAGGGCGGCGCCAGCTTGTTCTTGACCACCTTGACGCGGGTCTGGTTGCCGACGACTTCGTCGCGGTCCTTGACCGAGCCGATGCGGCGGATGTCGAGGCGCACCGATGCGTAGAATTTCAGCGCGTTGCCGCCGGTCGTCGTCTCGGGCGAACCGAACATGACGCCGATCTTCATGCGGATCTGGTTGATGAAGATGACCATGGTGTTGGAGCGCGAGATCGAGGCGGTCAGCTTGCGCAGCGCCTGGCTCATCAGGCGGGCCTGCAGGCCGGGCAGCGAATCACCCATCTCGCCTTCGATTTCGGCACGTGGCGTCAGCGCCGCGACCGAATCGACCACCAGCACGTCGATGGCGCCGGAGCGCACCAGCGTGTCGCAGATTTCCAGCGCCTGCTCACCGGTGTCGGGCTGCGAAATCAGCAGGTTTTCGAGATCGACGCCAAGCTTGCGGGCATAGACCGGGTCAAGCGCGTGCTCGGCATCGACGAAGGCGCAGATGCCGCCCTTCTTCTGGGCTTCGGCCACGGTGTGCAGGGCCAGCGTCGTCTTGCCCGAGCTTTCCGGCCCGTAGATCTCGATGATGCGGCCGCGCGGCAGGCCACCGACGCCAAGCGCGATGTCGAGGCCAAGCGAGCCGGTCGGCACCGTTTCGATCTCGACGACCTGCTCGTTGGCGCCGAGCCGCATGATCGAGCCCTTGCCGAAAGCCCGCTCGATCTGCGACAGCGCCGCATCCAGAGCCTTTGATTTGTCCACTGCCTTGTCCTCTACCAGCCGCAAAGAATTCTGAGCCATGATACATCACCCCTTGGTCGTCAATGAAGGCCGGACAATCCGTAATCCCTGCCTATTTGTACCTTTTTTGTTCTCATTTGGCAAGAGGGATCAAATATCTGAAAAACAAGCATTATCCGGATTTGTTCTTTTTTTGTCCAAGGATTCGATCAGGAATGCACCGCACGTTGGGCCAGACGGCTCGGTTGTTTCGACCTGCCGAATCGCCGCCTTGCATGCGAAGCTCGGTCGCACAGCCTAGCGCTTGTGCGGCTGGAATAACAAAGGTCATATCGCCGGCATGCTGAAATCCGCGAAAATACTGGCCGTAGGCGGCGCCCATATCGACCGGCGCGGCCAGGTGTCCGGCGCCTACGTGCCCGCCGCCTCCAATCCGGGCACAATGCGCGAGGATGTCGGCGGCGGCGTCTTCAACGCCTTGCGCAGTGCCGTGCGGCGCGGCGTCTCCGCGTCGCTGATGTCGGTTCGCGGCGGCGATGCCGCTGCCGACACCGTTTCGCGAGCCATTGCCGGGGCAGGCATTACCGACCTGTCGGCGGTCTTCCTCGACCGCACGACGCCGAGCTACACGGCGCTGATCGACAGCGAAGGCGAGCTGATCGTCGGCTTTGCCGACATGGCGCTCTATGATTTGGCGTTTCCCAAGCAGATCAGGCGCTCCAGGGTGCGGGAGGTGATCGCCGCCGCAGATGCCGTCTTCTGCGACGCCAATCTTCCGACGACGGCGCTGGAACGGCTGGTCGCGCTCGCCGCGGGCAAGCCGGTTTTCGCGATTGCCATTTCGCCGGCCAAGGTGGTGCGGTTGCTACCGGTGCTGAAGGAGCTTTCGCTGGTCTTCATGAACCGGCGCGAGGCCATGGCGCTGGCCGGCGTCGCCGCGAATGCCACGGAGCGCGAGGTGGTCGACGGGTTGCGATGCAGCGGCCTCGTCAGCGGCGTGGTGACGGCAGGCGGCGGGCCCATGCTGGGCTTCGATGAAGCCGGCGCCTTCTCTATCCTGCCGCCGCCACCAAGAAAGGTCGCCGACGTCACCGGCGCCGGCGATGCGCTGGCGGGCGCAACGGTCGCAGCCCTGCTGCGAGGACTGCCGCTGCGGGCAGCTCTGCGCGAAGGCATTGCCGGGGCGACGCTTGCCATCGAAAGCGCCGCCGCCGTTCCGGAGTTCACCGCGGCGAGCTTCGCGGAAGCGTTGGTCCTTGTGCCGGATGCCAGGGAAGTGGCATGAGACCGGCGAATTCATAGTGCCGCGATGTTGCCGAGCGTCCGACGGACGCGCCGCATTCCGGATAGGAGACCTTGATGACCCCTGAGACCGCCCGCCCCTTCATCGACATCCACGCGCCGGTGGCGCAGGCCCTGGCCGACGGCCGGCCGGTGGTGGCGCTGGAAAGCACCATCATCACCCATGGCATGCCCTACCCCGACAACGGCGCCATGGCGGCCGATGTCGAAAAGATCATCAGCGATGGCGGCGCCGTGCCGGCGACGATCGCCGTGGTTGGCGGCCGCATCAAGATCGGGCTTTCTGACGGCGAGCGCGAATCGCTGGCGATGACGGGCGACGCCATGAAGCTGTCGCGCGCCGATCTCGGTTTTGCCGTGGCGCAAGGGCGCACCGGCGGCACCACGGTCGCCGCCACGATGATCGCGGCGCATATTGTCGGCATAAAAGTGTTTGCCACCGGCGGCATCGGCGGCGTGCACAAGGGCGCCGAAAAGAGCTTTGACATTTCCGCCGATCTCGACGAGCTGGCGCGCACCCCGGTGATTGTCGTCTCGGCCGGCGCCAAGGCGATCCTCGACATCGAAAAGACGCTGGAAGTGCTGGAGACGCGCGGCGTGCCGGTGATCGGCCATGGCTGCGAGACGATGCCGGCCTTCTGGTCCAGGCAATCGCCGTTCCGCGCGCCGCTGACCTTGCACGAGCCGGAAGAGATCGCGCATTTCTACCAGACGAGGGCAGCACTTGGGCTTGCTGGCGGCATGCTGATTGCCAATCCTGTGCCGGAAAACCAGGAAATCCCGGCTGCGGAGATGGCGGGCTATATCGACGCCGCGCAGAAGGCCGCCGAGGCACAACATGTCACCGGCAAGGCGGTGACGCCATTCCTGCTGGGAAAGATCCTCGAACTGACCGGCGGCAGGAGCCTGAAGACCAACATCGCGCTGGTGGAAAACAATGCACGGCTGGCGGCGAGGATAGCCAGGGCATTGTAGGGCACGGCCTCCAAGGTCGGCGGGACAGAGGGGGTGCTGTCCCTCCGCTGTGCCAAGGCTGGCGTCACTTCCCCGCCCTTCGCCCCGCCTCATACGCCCGGCGTGCCCAGACCGTCATCTCGTCGGGATCATCAAAAGCGCTGTCGGGAACGCTCCAATAGGGCATGGCGACCAGCTTGCCGTGGCGCGAGCCGGTGTAGGTCCATTGCGTGCAGCCGGCGGCCTCGAACTCGGGGGCGCTTTGCTCGTCGGCTTTCAACAGCAATTCGCCGCGCAGCACGATGGCGACGATGACGCCGTCGAAATAGATGCCCTTGCCGCCGAACAGTTTGCGGATGCTGACAGGGCCGAGACCCTCGAACAGTTCGGCGATGCGTTCATTGTCCATGCCGCGATCATGTCACCGGCATCTGGCCTTGTCATCGCCGCAACCAAAATCATGCTGACAGGTTGAGAGAGGTCGATCGGATTTTTCCCGCCATGCCGCTTCTGCTGAAAGGGTCCTGCCGCTGCAATGCCGTGCGTTTCGAGGTGGAAAGCCACACGCCGGCGCCGTTCATGCTGTGCTACTGCTCCATCTGCCGCAAGCAGCAAGGCGGCGGCGGCTTCGCCATCAATCTCGGTGCCGACAACGAGACACTGAACATCAGGGGCAAGCGCAGCCTCGGCGTCTTTCGGGCGGAGATCGAGGACGACGAGCATCCGCATTGCGAAATCTCAACCGGCGAGCGCAATTTCTGCAAGAAATGCGGCTCAGCCCTTTGGCTCTACGATCCGACATGGCCGGAACTGGTGCACCCCTTCGCCTCAGCGATCGACAGCGATTTACCCATTCCGCCGAGCCGAGTGCACCTGATGCTGAAATACAAAGCGAACTGGGTGGAGCCGGTGGTTGGCAAGCACGACAAGGTCTTCGACGTCTATCCCGAGGAATCGATCGCCGATTGGCACAAGCGGACGGGCATGTGGGTGGAGTGAGTTTCTTCGCCCCGTTTACGGGGAGGTGAGGAGTGATCCGCGCACCGAACGAAAAGCCAATTGCTTGGATTTTCTAACGACGTACGCCGGCAGGCTGGGCGGAGCTAACTCTGGAGAGGCTGGCGCTGCCCCTCATCCGTCACTTCGTGACACTTTCTCCGCGTAAACGGGGCGAAGGAAAAAATCAGGCCGAAGCGCGTGCCTCTGCCAGTGCCTTCAGGTCGGCCGGCTTCAGTTCGACGGATTCGCCGCAGCCGCAGGCCGAGCTCTGGTTCGGGTTGTGGAAGGTGAAGCCGGTGCGCAGCGTCGTCTGCTCGAAATCCATCTCGGTGCCGAACAGGAATAGCGCAGCCTCGGGCGCGACATAGACATGCGCGCCGTCGCGCTCGATATGGTCGTCCTTGGTGTTGGGCTCGGTCACCAGATCGACCGTATATTCCATGCCGGCGCAGCCGCCCTTCTTGATGCCGAGGCGGATGCCATGCGCGTTGTCGCGGGTGGCGACGATCTCGCGCACCCGGTCGGCGGCCTTTTCGGTCATGGTGATGACGGCGAAGCGTCCCATTCTTTTTCCTTCCATTCCATGCAGGTTCAAGGCCTGCCGAATGATTCCTCACCTAAAATGGTGAAGTTTTATCCCTGGCGCAAGTGTGCCAGGCTTGACGCTAGTACCAGCCCACCGCCACCTGCGCCTCTTCCGACATGCGGTCGGCCGACCAGGGCGGGTCGAAGGTCATGTTGACCTCGACGCCGGACACGCCTTCGACGGCGCCGACGGCATTTTCGACCCAGCCGGGCATTTCGCCGGCGACAGGGCAGCCGGGAGCGGTCAGCGTCATGTCGATCTTGACCGAGCGATTGTCCTCGATGTCGATCTTGTAGATGAGGCCGAGCTCGTAGATATCGGCCGGGATTTCCGGATCGTAGACCGTCTTCAGCGCCGATACGATGTCGTCGGTCAACCGCGCCAGTTCGTCGGCTGGGATGGCCGATCCCGAAACCAGCGCATTGGGCGCGGTTTCCGGAGTGGTCTCGGCAGCGATGCTTGCATCATCCATGGTCGTCACCCAAAAAACGTCATCCGAAGAATTTGCGCGCTTTTTCAAGCGCCTCGGCCAATGCGTCGACTTCGGCCCTGGTATTATACATGCCGAACGATGCCCTGCATGTGGAGGTTACGCCGAAACGTTTCAACAGCGGCTGGGCGCAATGGGTGCCCGCGCGGACTGCAACGCCCTGCCTGTCTATCACCATCGACACGTCGTGCGCATGAATGCCTTGCAGTTCGAACGAGATGATGGCGCCCTTGCCGGGCGCATCGCCGAAGATGCGCAGCGAATTGATGGCGCGTAGCCGCTCATGCGCATAAGTCTTGAGGTCTTCCTCATGCGCGGCGATGCGCTCGCGGCCGATCGTTTCCATATAGTCGAGCGCGGCACCCAGTCCGATCGCCTGCACGATCGGCGGCGTGCCGGCTTCGAAACGATGCGGCGGCTCGTTGTAGGTGACGATGTCTTCCGTCACCTCCTCGATCATCTCGCCACCGCCCATGAAGGGGCGCATGCCCTGGAGAATGTCCTTCTTGCCGTAGAGCACGCCGATGCCCGAAGGGCCATAAACCTTGTGCCCGGTGAAGACGAAGAAGTCGCAGTCGAGATCCTGCACATCGATCGGCATATGCACGGCGCTCTGGCTGCCGTCGACGAGGACGGGAATTCCACGCGCATGCGCGATGCGCACGATTTCCTTGATCGGCGTCACCGTGCCCAGCGCATTCGACATCTGCGTGACGGCGACCAGTTTGGTGCGGTCGGTCAGCCGTTTTTCGAATTCCTCGATGTGGAAGACGCCGAGATCGTCGACCGGCACCCAGACCAGCTTGGCGCCCTGCCGCTCGCGGATGAAATGCCAGGGAACGATGTTGGAGTGGTGCTCCATGATCGACAGCACGATCTCGTCGCCCTCGCCGATGTTGGGCATGCCATAGCCATAGGCCACGGTGTTGATGGCCGAGGTCGTGTTCGAGGTGAAGATGATGTTGTCGGTGCTTGGCGCGTTGAGGAAACGGCGTACCGTTTCGCGCGCCTTTTCGTAGGCGTCGGTCGCGGCATTGGACAGGAAATGCAGGCCACGATGGACGTTGGCATATTCCTGGCTGTAGGCGTGCTGGACAGCGTCGAGCACCACCTGCGGCTTCTGTGCCGAGGCGCCATTGTCGAGATAGACCAGCTTCTTGCCATAGACTTCCCGCGACAGGATCGGGAAATCGCGGCGGATCGCTTCGACGTCGTAGAAATCTCCGATCTTGCCCGGTGCGTTCATCAGGTCACCCGTGTGCCACGAACCAGCCGTCGAGCCGCGCTTCCAGCGCTTCGACGATCGCCTCGTCGTCCAGTTCCTCGATCACCTCGGCGACAAAGGCCTTCACGAGCAAGCCCCGCGCGCTTTTCTCGTCGACGCCGCGCGCCATCAGGTAAAACAGATGATCGTGGTCGATCTCGGTGACCGTCGCGCCATGGCCGCAAATCACGTCGTCGGCGAAGATTTCAAGCTCCGGCTTGGTCGAGAACTCGCCATCGTCCGACAGCAACAGCGTGTTGCATGCCATCTTGGCGTTGGTCTTCTGCGCATATTGATGGACGTTGATGCGGCCCTGAAACACGCCGCGCGCCTTGCCCGTCACCACGTTGCGGATGATCTCCGTCGAGGTCGTGTGCGGCACGGCGTGGTCGAGAACCATGGTCACGTCGGTATGGGTGTCGCCGGCCAAGAGGTTGATGCCGCGCAGCTTGAAATCGGCGCCTTCGCCAGTCGTCCTGACCATGATCTCCTGGCGCACGAGCTTGCCGCCGGCGTTCATGACGAACAACGTCAGCTTGGCATTCTTGCCGATATGGGCCTTGAACTGGGCCAGATGCGTCGCCGTTTCCGGCTGTTCCTGGACAATCAGCCACGTCACCTCGGCGCCTTCGCCGAGCACGAGCTGGCTGACCGAGCTGCCCAGGGCAGCGCCGTCACCTGTCTGCCGTTCGACGATGACGGCCTTGGCGCCGGCGCCGACACGCACTGGCAGGCGCACATGGGTCTGGCCGCCGGCCTGCAGGTTCTGCAGCTCGACCGGCTTTTCGAGTTCCACGCCATCGGCGATGTCGACAAAATATCCGTCGGCGACGAAAGCCGTGTTCAGCGCGCCGATGGCGTCGTCGCTGCCATAGGGGTCGAGCCCAGGTGCTGCGCTGCCGTCGACCAGCTTTTCCGACAGGCGCTGGAAAGAGACGCCTTCAAGAACCGGCGCTTTGGCGTCGGACTTGCCGTTCAGGATCGACACCACGGTGGAACCGTCGACGATCGGCGCAATGACTTTGGCCAAGGCGGCCGGGTCGAAGTCCGGCACGGTATTCAGCAACCGGCGCAGGTCGGTGTAGTGCCAGGATTCGACGCGCCGCGTCGGCAGGCCGTGCTTGATCGTCTCGATGGCGTCGTCGCGCTTCAGCATCACCGCGCCGTCGCCGGGCAGCAGCGACAACCGGTCGCCGAACGCGTCGATCAACGCTGTCTCGGCCGGTGTCCGCTGCGGTTGTGCGTGCATGTTCATCGGTATTACCTCTGGCATCTCACGCTGCTTCGCCGATCACGCCGGCATAGCCATTGGCTTCCAGGTCGAGCGCCAGCGACTTGTCGCCTGACTTGATGACCTGCCCCTTGTAGAGCACATGCACGGTGTCGGGCACGATGTGCTCAAGCAGGCGCTGGTAATGGGTGATGACCAGGAACGCCCGGTCCGGCGCGCGCAGCGCGTTGACGCCATCGGAAACGATCTTCAGCGCATCGATGTCGAGCCCGGAATCGGTTTCGTCGAGCACGCACAATTTCGGCTCCAGCAGCTTCATCTGCAGGATCTCCGCCCGCTTCTTCTCGCCACCGGAGAAGCCGACATTGAGCGGCCGCTTGAGCATCGCCATGTCCATGCTGAGCGAGGCGGCGGCTTCCTTCACGCGCTTCAAAAATTCCGGGATCTTCAGCGGCTCCTCGCCACGCGCCTTGCGTTGCTCGTTCATCGCCACCTTCAGGAATTCCATGGTGGCGACGCCCGGTATCTCCATCGGATACTGGAAGGCGAGGAAAATGCCTGACGTGGCGCGCTCGGCCGGATCCATTTCGAGGATCGACTGGCCGTTGTAGAGGATGTCGCCTTCGGTCACCTCATAGTCCTCGCGACCGGCGAGGATGTAGGACAGCGTCGATTTGCCCGAGCCGTTCGGCCCCATGATCGCGGCAACCTCGCCGGCTTTCACCGTCAGGTTCAGACCGCGGATGATTTCGGTGCCGTCATCGACGATGCGGGCGTGCAGGTTTCTGATTTCAAGCATTTTTTCGTTTCCTGAATATCTGTCCGGTCAGCCGACCGAGCCCTCAAGCGAGATACCGATCAGCTTCTGCGCCTCGACAGCGAATTCCATCGGCAGTTGCTGGATGACGTCCTTGACGAAGCCGTTGACGATCAGCGCGATCGCCTCCTCTTCAGGGATACCGCGCTGCATGACGTAGAATTTCTGGTCCTCGGAAATCTTCGACGTGGTCGCTTCGTGCTCGAACTGCGCCGTCGAATTCTTGGCTTCCATGTAGGGCACGGTGTGCGCGCCGCACTGGTCGCCGATCAGCAGGGAATCGCAGTTGGTGAAGTTGCGGGCGTTGGTCGCCTTGCGGTGCGCCGAGACCTGGCCGCGATAGGTGTTCTGCGAGAAGCCGGCGGCGATGCCTTTGGAGATGATGCGGCTCGACGTGTTCTTGCCGAGGTGGATCATCTTGGTGCCGCTGTCGACCTGCTGATAGCCGTTCGACACGGCGATCGAATAGAATTCGCCGGAGGAATCATCGCCGCGCAGGATGCAGCTCGGATATTTCCAGGTGATCGCCGAGCCGGTCTCGACCTGCGTCCACGAGATCTTCGAGCGATCGCCACGGCAGTCGCCGCGCTTGGTGACGAAATTGTAGATGCCACCCTTGCCCTCGGCGTCTCCGGGATACCAGTTCTGCACCGTCGAATATTTGATCTCGGCATCGTCGAGCGCCACCAGTTCGACGACGGCGGCATGCAGCTGGTTCTCATCGCGCTGCGGCGCCGTGCAGCCTTCGAGATAGGAGACGTAAGCCCCCTCCTCGGCGATGATCAGCGTGCGCTCGAACTGGCCGGTGTTCTTCTCGTTCATGCGGAAATAGGTCGACAGCTCCATCGGGCAGCGCACGCCCTTGGGCACGAAGACGAACGAGCCGTCGGTGAACACGGCCGAATTCAGCGTGGCGTAATAATTATCGGAGGTCGGCACAACCGAGCCGAGATACTTCTTCACCAGTTCGGGATGCTCGCGGATGGCTTCCGAGATCGAGCAGAAGATGACGCCGGCCTGCGCCAGCTCCTTCTTGAAGGTGGTGACGACGGAAACGGAATCGAACACGGCGTCGACGGCGACGCGGCCCGATTTGTAGACATTGTCGCTGACTTCCTCGAGTTCCGAGGCGTCGGTCTTCTGCACGCCGGCGAGGATTTCCTGCTCGCGCAGCGGAATACCGAGCTTCTCGTAGACCTTCAAGAGTTCGGGATCGACATCGCTGAGCGAGGTCGGGCCGGGCGTGCTCTTGGGCGCCGCGTAGAAGTAGATGTCCTGGAAATCGATCTTGGGATAGTGGACGCGCGCCCAGGTCGGCTCGTCAAGCGTCAGCCAACGGCGATAGGCTTCCAGACGCCATTCCAGCATCCAGGACGGTTCATCCTTCTTGGCCGAAATGAAACGGATAATGTCTTCGCTGAGGCCTTTGGGGGCCTTATCCATCGCGATTTCGGTCTGGAATCCATATTTGTATTGGTCGACGTCGATCTTTCGGACCCGATCGATCGTGTCCTGCACAGCAGGCATATGCGTTCTCCATCCACGCCGGGGTCAAGGCCCGACAGTTTTCAAACTATGGCACCGCCAAAACGAACCCCAAAAAGGCGCTTGCGGCAGCGTAAGTTTCATATAGTGCGCTTCGACCGGAAATTCACCCGGCCAACATGAAACGCACGGCTCTACCAGGCCGAATGGCCCAAATCATTTTCGTCAAGCATCGGATTTTCCCGAAAACCGCTACGCGCTTTTCGGTCCGATGCTCCCACCCGCTTACGCGGCCTTTTCTCTGTCCGCCCGACGCGCGGCGATTCCCGTCAGCGCAACGCGAAACAACTCGATGTCTTCCGCGCCCGTCGCCGGACCGATCGACACGCGCAAGGCGCCAAGGCTGTCACCGTATCCCATGGCTTTCAGCACATGGCTCGGTCCGACCTTGCCGGACGAACAGGCAGAGCCGGCCGACAGCGCTACGCCGGCCAGGTCGAAGGCGATCTGCGCGGTTTCGGCTTTGACGCCCGCAATAGCGAAGAATGCCGTATTGGCAAGCCTTGGCGCACCGGTTCCGAAGATTTCCGCGTCCGGCACCAGCGTTTTCACGATGGCCTCGATCTCGTCGCGGCGCCGGCGCACCGTATCCATGGCCGGCAATCCGGCCAGGGCCTCGCGGGCGGCCGCGCCAAAACCGGCAATGGCAGCGAGGTTTTCAGTCCCGCCGCGATGGCCCTTTTCCTGACCGCCGCCATTGATCAACGGCTTCGGCATCATCAGATCCGAAGCCGCGACGATGGCGCCGACGCCCTTGGGACCACCGATCTTGTGCGAGGACAGAATCAGATAATCGGCGTAACCCGCTGATAGATCGATCGAAACACGCCCGGCGGCCTGCACGGCGTCGACCATGAGGATGCCGCCCGCCGCCTTGACGATCCCGGCGATGCGATCGATCGGCTGGATGACGCCGGTCTCGTTGTTGACGGCGTGGATGGCAACCAGCGGCAGGCCTTCGCTCTTGTCATGACCACTGAGCGCTGCCGCCAACGCGTCGAGATCGGCGATACCGTTGGCGTCGACGCCGACCCGCGTCACCTGCGCTGACGGGAAATGTCCGCCGTTCAACAGGCAGGGATGATCGGCCTCCGACACGTAAAGCCGGCTCATGCGCACCGTGCCGCGCCCCATCTGCCAGTCGGGTGACAGCAGCGTCGAGGCTGCTTCCGTGGCACCGGAGGTGAACACGACGTGCTCGGGCTTGGCGTTGACGAGCGCCGCCACGTCACGCCTTGCGGTCTCGATCAGACGGCGGGCCGCCCGCCCCTCGGCGTGAACCGATGACGGATTGGCGGCGACATCGAGCGCCGCGACCATAGCTTCGCGGGCCGCGGCAAGCAGCGGCGCACTGGCATTGTAGTCGAGATAGGCGCGTTTTGCGGCCATTTTCGTTCGTCAAGTCCCGTCAGAAGCCATTCCGCCGTCGTATGGCGTTATTTCCTTGAAATTCCAAGGCGAGCCGTCCTATTTACGCGGCTTGCGGCGCGGGTGGCCGGGCTCGATGTCTTGCCACTCAGTTTTGAACAATTCTAAACTAGCTTCTAAGAAGACGCTCGCCCTGCGTCAAGGCCAGAGGAAACGTTCCAGGCACCGCGCATTCGTATTACCTAGTGGAGTATTTTATGCCTGAGGTCATTTTCACCGGTCCTGCCGGCCGCCTGGAGGGTCGCTACCAGCCTTCCAAGGAAAAGAGCGCGCCGATTGCCATCGTCCTGCACCCGCACCCGCAATTCGGCGGCACGATGAACAACAAGATCGTCTACGACCTCTTCTACATGTTCCAGAAGCGGGACTTCACCACGCTTCGCTTCAATTTCCGCGGCATCGGCCGCAGTCAGGGCGAATTCGACCACGGCACCGGCGAGTTGTCGGATGCCGCTGCGGCGCTGGATTGGGTGCAGTCGCTGCATCCCGATTCCAAGAGCTGCTGGGTCGCCGGCTACTCGTTCGGATCCTGGATCGGCATGCAGCTTCTGATGCGCCGGCCCGAGATCGAAGGCTTCATCTCGATCGCGCCGCAGCCCAACACCTATGATTTCTCGTTCCTGGCGCCCTGCCCGTCATCGGGCCTGATCATCCATGGCGATGCCGACAAGGTGGCGCCGCCAAAGGATGTGCAGGGCCTGGTCGACAAGCTGCACACGCAGAAGGGCATCACCATCACCCAAAAGACGTTGCCCGGCGCCAACCATTTCTTCTCCAACGATGCCGACCTGCTGCTCGAGGAATGCGCCGACTATCTCGACCGCCGGCTGGCCGGCGAATTGTCGGATCCGCGGCCGAAGCGGCTGAGATAAGCAAAGAAAGCAGGGACGGCGATGTACGAACCTCCTCATTTCAGGGAAACGCGGCCGGAAATCCTGCACGGGCTGATCCGGACGCATCCGCTAGGCCTGTTGATTTCCAACGGGCCCGATGGGCCGGTCGCCAACGCCATCCCGTTCCTGCTCGACCCGGAAATCGGGCCGAACGGCAGGCTGCGCGCCCATCTGGCGCGGGCCAACCCGCAATGGCGCCTGTTGGCCGACAACCCGACGTCACCCGTGCTGATCGTCTTCCAGGGCAGCGATGCCTATGTGACGCCGTCCTGGTACGAGACCAAGCGCGAGACAGGCAAGGTGGTGCCGACCTGGAATTATGCCATCGTGCAGGTTCGCGGCACCGTCAAGGTGATGGATGACCAGGACTGGCTGGCGCAGCAGATCGCCGATCTGACCGTCTCCCAGGAAGGCGCCCGCGCCGCGCCCTGGGCGGTGACCGATGCGCCGGAGCCCTTCATCCAGTCGCAGATCAAGGGCATTATCGGGCTGGAAATCGAGATCAGCGAAATCCACGGCAAGTGGAAGGTCAGCCAGAACCGGCCGGTCGCCGATCGCGTCGGCGTTGCACAGGGGCTCGAAAGCGAAGACCACCAATCGCCCGGCATGGCCGACCTGGTCAGATCCTATGGCGGACTGGACGGCAACTGAACTTCGAATGCTCAGGCAGCCTTCCTTGTCGGTCCGATCAGCCGAAACGTTCTCTTGCGGACCGGCAGTCCCGACGGCGTCGGCCGGAAGATGAAGCCGAACCGGGCAAAGACCATCCCGCAGGCAAGCGCGAAACCGCAGCCAAGGCCGAAGCCGGCGACGGTGTCACTGGGATAGTGCGCGCCAACGAAGATACGGGTCGAGGCGATGCAGGCGGTGATCGCCAGGGCGATGTACCAGCGCCGCGGAAACAACAGCAAAGCGACCCCGAACACCGCGCCCATTGTCGTACCATGGCCGGACGGAAAGCCGGCGAAGCGCGCATCGAAAGCGAAGGGGTGCAGGGTCAGCACGCCAAAGTCCTCGTAATAGAGCGGGCGAGCCCGGCCAATGGCATATTTCAGCACATTGACGGCGATCCCCGACAGGCCGGTGGCGCACAGCACCAGAAAAGCCAGGCAGGTCCAGTTGTAGAGGAGCATCAGCGAGCGCCGCGACAGGCTTCGCCAATCCGTCAGGTTCGCGGCGACAAGCAGAAGCACTGAGGGAATGATATACCAGCCTCCCAGGCCGAACTGGGTGAAAAAGTCGGCAGTCCGGGCAAATCCCGCCGACCACTTGCCGTGAAGCATTCCGGCCGGAGTGTCGAGACGAACAAACGCCGCCGCCGTCAGCAAGACCCAGACCAGCACCCAGACCGACCACAAAATATTCGGGTATCTGGCCGGCCGGGTGGCAAGGCGGCTTTTGGCGATCTGCATCGTATCGCGAAAGTTGTCGAGCGACCGGCGCCCTATGCCAAGGAGCAGGCTCGAAACGGGCGGGCGTGATTTCACCAGCATAGGAAATTCGACCCCATTGTTGCCGTTATGGGCATCGGCGAGCCGTCACTGGCTTACACGATAGAGGCCGAGCGACAGTTTGTCTCCCGACGAATAGTTGAGGCCGTCGACCTCGGCAACGCGGCTCGCCGACTTGCCTTGCGCCTCCAACAGGCCATTCAGCTTCTGCTCGTCGCCGATTTGTGCCAGCGCCAGCGCGCAGGTGGGGTCGCCGAGCAGATGCTTGGCGACGCCATCGACATCGGTCAGGACGGTCTTGGTGCCGACCAGGAACACCAGGCTCGGCTCGTGATATTCCGCTGAGGCGAGCACCGTGGTGTCGCAAGGCCTGTTGGCCTGGACTGCCGCCTCGATCGCCGGGCTCAGCCAGATCGGCTTCAGCGAAGGCGCGATGACGCCGAACAGCAGCCCATAGGTGATGCCGGCGCAAACCGCGATGGCGCCGATGCGGGAGAGCGGCACTTGCAGCTGTCGCGAAAAGGCGAAATACCCTGCCGCCAGTGCCGCCGCGGCCGCCGGAATGCTCCACCAGGAGAAGGTGCCGGTGAGATAGATCGGCGCTCCGACGCAGACCGCCGCCAGGCCGAGGCTGACCACGGCAAGGCCGAATGCGGTCGACCACCACAACCAATCCTGCCAGCGCCTGAGCGGTGCATTGGCCTCCTGCGGCGACAATGTCAGCAGCCAGCCGATCAGCAGCGCCATGCCAGGATAGGCCGGGAGCACGTAATGCGGCAGCTTGGTCGGGATCAGCTCGAACACCAGCCAGAACGGAATGTACCAGGCGAGGCAGAAGCGCAGCCGGGGATCGTCGCGCAACCGGTTGAGGGCCTGCAGCCCGGCGCCGACCGCGATCAGGCCGAAGGGCCACATGAACAGCGAATAGGTCAGCATGTAGAAACCGGGCGGCAGGCCGTGCGATTCCTCGCCCGACGCGACCTTGGCCACCATGTCCTTGCCGACGGCATCCTGGAGAAAGGCACCGCCGCTCTTCCAGGTGATGAGGGCGACCCAGGGCAGCACGATGAGGAGCACCAGGGCGACACCGCGCACGAGCTTCAGCTTCAAGAGCCAGCGCCAGTCGCGCTCGAAGGCAAACAGGGTGGCGACCGTCAGCACCGACAACAGCGGGGCCACCGGCCCCTTGATAAGGATCCCCAGGCCTTGAGCCGCCCAGAATATCCACGGCAGATGGCCGGCCACCGGTTCGTTGCGGCGCGATGCCAGATAGATCTGGGCGAGTGCGCCTTGCGCCGCCACGCAGCAGGCCAGCAGCATGGCGTCGGTCTTGGCGTCGCGACCCTCGAAGGCGGTGGCGAAGATCGCCGCCATCATCAGGCCGGCGGCGAGACCGGCATTGGCCCCGAACAGCTTCGTGCCCGTCCAGGCGATGCCGACGACGGCCAAGGCAATGCCAAGCATGGAGACGAGGCGATAGACCCAGATCGGCGCCGCCGCCCCCTCGCCGCTCACCGCCACGGCCGCCGATTGCAGCCAGTAGATGCCGATCGGCTTCTTGTAGCGCGAGGCATCCTGAAAACGGATGTCGACATAGTCGGAGGTTTCGACCATCTGCTTGGTGGCCTGGACAAAACGGGCTTCGTCGCGGTCGATGGGTGGAAGGCTCGCCAGTCCGCTGAACGTCATCAGCATGCTGAACAGAAAGAGAAAAAGATAGTTCCTGTTCATCGCGGAGCTTTCCGGATCTGATCTGCGGGATGGCCCCGTCGCGGCGCCTCAGGCCCTGCCCTGCGCGGCGCCTCAATACGCCAGCCCAAACGACGAAGCAAGGATTCGCAAACGCCCTCCGCGCGGGCTGCAAAACCGGAAAGCACTTTTGCTGACGCTGGACCTTTGTCTGGCGCGATCAGACGCAAAACCGGAAACCACTTTTGCTGATCGCGCTTGGATGCTAAACGCGCGCGTTCATGCACGCCTGAGCCACAGCGGCCGGACGCTTTCGGGAATAGAAAAAATGCCTGCCTTCAAATCGGATTTCCTGCGCACGATGAGCGAGCGCGGTTTCATCCACCAGACTTCGGATGATGCCGGTCTCGACAATATCTTCGCCAAGGAGACGGTGACAGCCTATATCGGCTTCGACGCGACCGCCAAGAGCCTGCACGCCGGCTCGCTGATCCAGATCATGATGCTGCACTGGCTGCAGCAGACCGGTCATCGGCCGATCGCGCTGATGGGCGGCGGCACCTCGATGATCGGCGACCCGTCGTTCAAGGATGAGGCGCGCAAGCTTTTGACCCCGCAGGACATCGAAGACAATCTTGCCGGTATCCGCCGCAACTTCATGCCCTACCTCAAATTCGGCAGCGGTCCCAACGACGCCATCATGGTCAACAACGCCGATTGGCTGATGGAGATCAACTACGTCAATTTCCTGCGCGATGTCGGTCGTCACTTTTCCGTCAACCGCATGCTGGCGTTCGATTCCGTCAAGCTGCGGCTCGATCGCGAGCAGTCGCTGTCGTTCCTCGAATTCAACTACATGATCCTGCAGGCCTATGATTTCGTCGAGCTCTACAAGCGTCTCGGCTGCCGCCTGCAGATGGGCGGCTCCGACCAGTGGGGCAACATCATCAACGGCATCGATCTCGGCCGCCGCATGGAGGACGCGCAGCTCTATGCACTGACCACGCCGCTGCTCACCACCTCGTCGGGCGCCAAGATGGGCAAGTCGGCTTCGGGCGCGGTCTGGCTCGACGCGGAGATGCTGAGCCCCTACGAATTCTGGCAGTACTGGCGCAACACCGAGGATGCCGACGTCGCCCGCTTCCTGAAGCTCTACACGACGCTGCCGCTGGACGAAGTGGCGCGGCTCGAGCGGCTCGGCGGATCCGAGATCAATGAGGCCAAGAAGATCCTCGCCACCGAGATCACCGCCCTGCTGCACGGCCGCGCGGCCGCCGAGCAAGCCAGCGATACGGCGCGCAAGACGTTCGAGGAAGGCGCGCTCGCGGAGTCGCTGCCGACCGTCGAGGTCGACAGGACAGCGCTCGAAACCGGCGTCGGCATCCTGTCGCTGCTGGTCACCGCCGGACTGGCGGCGTCGAACGGCGAAGCGCGGCGGCATGTGCAGGGCGGCGCCGTGCGCCTGAACGACGAGCCGGTGAGCGACGAGCGCCGGCTGGTGACCCCTCAGGATTTGAGTCCGGAGAACGTCGTAAAGCTTTCCTTGGGAAAGAAAAAACACATTCTGATACGGCCGATTTGAACTCGGTCACCGATACTCAAAAATCGACCTGAATATTCCGGGCGCGATCACCGACAGCGGATTGATGTCCAGCAACGGCTTGTTGGCGTTGCCTTTGAGCCGGTAGGTGACGCCGATCAGGCCACGGTCGCGGCCATTGCCGAGCAGCGCGCCAACGATGGGCAATTCGCCGAAGATGCGATTGAGGCCATAGACCGGCATGAACGTGCCGGTCATGTCCATGTTGTTGTTCTGGTCGTAGAGCGTCCCCTGGAACGTGGTGCCGATGCGCGGTCCGCGCAGCACGCCATTGGCCAGTTTCAGATAGCCGCTGCCCTTGTCGATCTCGGCGTAGCCGCGTTCGAACTTCACCCGCGACGTGTCCAGCTTGCCCTTGACCGCCTGGTTGAGGCTGCGGTTGTCGCCGGCCGGCGTGGTCGAGACGATGGAGGCGAGCTTCGGTTCGTTGACGACGAAAAAATTGCTGGTGTCGACCTTGCCCTTGAGCGATCCGTCGCTCGGCCCGGCCAGTGCGAGCGTGATCACGCCGCCTTCCATATGTTCGTAGATGTTGAGGAATCTCAGGATGGCGCCGGCGTCCGCGGACTGCATGTTGAGCGTGCGCCGGCCGGCGCCGGTCGTGTTGCTGATCGATATGGCCGCACCTGAACTGGCCGTGGCGCTGACCTTCAGCCCGTTCACCCGCGAGCCGGCCGCGCTGTAGTCGAGCTTCAGATTGGACAATTGCTCGTCGTGGAAACCGGTCAGCCGGTCGACATCGGCGCTGACGGAAATGGCATCGGAACCGGTGGTCTTGGTAGCCGTGTCGACGTCGGAGGTGAACTGCTTGATGAGCGAGCGGGCGTCGAGCGCGTTGCCCGATATGTCGACCGCATAGCCCTTGCCGGACCGCTTCACCGATACGGCAACGTCGTCGCCCCTGTTCAAGGTGACCTTGCTGAACCGCGCCGACGACAAGGCGCCATTGACCAGCACGATGCTGCCGTCGACGGAGAACGTCTTTCCGTCGAGATTGAAATCGGACAGCGTCGTGGTGTCGCCGGACTTGGTCATGACGAAGGTGACGTTGGCGGGCACCCCCGCCCCCTTGCTCCAGCCCGCCCAGGGAATGTCCAGCCTGGCGTTGGTCAGGTCGGCCGAGACGTTCTGGTCGCCGCTGCCGTTCTTGTCGATCGCCACCTTCACAGTTCCGGCAAGCAGCGGCTTCAGGCCGGGCATGGCGGCGGCGCGGATCTTGTCGTCGAGCACCAGGGCCACCTTGCGGCTGCGCGCCGGCCCCTCATCCCTGAGCGGCTCGATCAGATCGAGTTCGGCCGGAATGCCGTTCAGCAACGCCTTGGCGGAGATCACCGCCTTCTCGGGGTCGACCGTGATCGAACCGTCGGCATCCGTCACGACCTGTCCTTCGAAGGGCTTGGCCAGGGACATGCCGGTGTAGTCGAGCGACACCAGCCAATCGAGCTTCGAGGAGTCGACGCCGGACTGCAGCGGAATATCCGCCTTGACGTGACCGGTGACGCTGCCCGACAGGTCCTCCGGCAGAATGCCGACATGGCGCATGGCGTTGATCGGCTCGTAGGATGCGAGTTCGGCAACGGCGGATGCGTCGCCGTCGACATCGATGTCGAGCGCGCCGACGACCGGCGGGCGGTTCGCCGCC
>NZ_RZRO01000042.1:0-52243 GCF_003997975.1 Mesorhizobium sp. M7A.F.Ca.US.005.03.1.1 | reverse complement strand
CCACCCCGGCGCTCCGCGCCGACCCTCCCCATCAAGGGGAGGGTAACCCATCAGGCGCCGCGCTCAAGAATTACGGTGACGGTACACCATTTTCCTTTGGCCGCCTGCCTCGCTTCCGCAGTTTCACGGCCTTTCCGGTTTGCCCGAAAATCCGGTCCAGAAATGCCTCGCTGCCCACCGGCCGGCCGATGCCCTCGGCCTTGCGCAAGGCGTCGAACGCCGCGATGTCCGTCTCGATCGAACAGTCCGGCCGACGACGGCAACCGGTCCTTCATCGGCCGCAAATCCGTGACGTCATCGGGTTCACCTGTCAGATGTGCCCGAGCGCTTGACCAGGGCCAATCCGCCGCCTGCTTTGCCAGTCCGGCGCGCACGGGATTCAGCCCGACATAACGTACCGCCGACAGGAGATGATCCTCGTCCATCGCCACCGCTCCGAAGCGGCCTTGCCAGAAATGCCCGGTTTTCTTTTGCCGCGGTGGATGACCCCGGCATAGGCACGGTGCACCTTGGCAAGCGCACGACGCAGGCCATCCGGGTCAGCCGGCGTCAGGATCAGGTGCACATGGTTCGGCATCAGGCACCACGCCCAGATGCCGACATCGGCGGCACGGCAATACTCGACCAGCAGGTCCTTGTAGAGCGCGTAGTCTTCGGACGTGAAAAACACCTTGGCGCGCCCGTTGCCACGCTGCGTTACGTGGTGCGGCAGACCGGGAACGACAATGCGGGCGAGGCGGGCCATGCGGTCAGTTTATACGCGGCGATGCCGGCGAATAGGGTAAAAAGTGCACTGTCACCGTAATTCGAGCAAACGGGGCAAAAGGTGCACTGTCACCGTAATTCCCACGGTGAAGGCGCACGTCTCGGAGATTCTGCGCAAGCTCAATGTCTACAGCCGCACGCAAGCGGTGATCGACGTTTCGAAGCTGGACAATGCGGAGCTGTTTCGCGATCAGGCGGGGTTTTGAGCTTTTACCCGTCACCTCGTTGCTTCACATGGTGTGGCAGCCCGGGAACGATAATGCGGGCAAGGCGAGCCATGTGATCAATTTACACACAATGACGGCCGGGCGAAGATGGTAAAAGGACACTGTCACTGCAATCCGAGAAGTTGCTCGACACTCTCTCTTGTGATCGGACCATATAGCGGCGGTGTCGATAGGGTTGTAATAACCATCTTTATCCAATTGGCATCTGATCCATAAAATGCTATATCGTCTCGAAGTTCTATTGCGTCTGCCCATGCTTCTAGATCAGTTTTGCTCAAATTTCCATCTAGAAATCTCTTCATAACGCTCTCAACATCTGTTCGATTTAAAATAACAGGATCTCCATCATAATCCCAAGAAAAAGTATTTAAGGCATTTATACATGAATCTATTGGTTTCTCCAATCCTATCAAAGATTTTACCGCCTTTATCCTATCTTCGTTGATCATTTGCTGACCTCGTGATCGTTGACGCTAACCGCTGACCCTTTGTCAGATCCGCTACCGCCGCTTCCGGACTTAGGACTGTCAGCCTTCGATAGCTTATCTTTGTTGGAAACTAGCCCCCCAAGCGGGTCGAACACTTTCTTGCTGTAACTTAGGGTTTTTCCGTTCATGTCGACCACCTTCTCATACGTGGCATAGGAACCGGGAACCTTCCCAGGTGAAACGGTTGTAAAAGTTGCAGTGCCTTTTTGGACAGATATGGAAACATTCTCAGTTGAATTGCTCGGCACTTTACCCATGTAGTTTTTAAAGCTTGACAACTGAGAGGAGCTTAATTTTTCTGTTACTGTATCCAAGGCCTTTTTCATAGCTTCCGACCTGGATAGCGCCACTGCCCCAACTGCGCCAGCCGGAGCAATCAGCCCTGTCTCTGCGGCGACCATTTCGGTGGCAAACATTGCCGCTTCAGGAAAGGCAGCACTTACAGCTGCCGCTGCTTCCGGCGCTGCGACAACAGCTCCAACACCTAACGCGGCAATGCCTCCAATTGCCGCGCCTTTCGCGGCATCTTGCTCGACGTCGGCGAGGGCTTGTACTTGGGTTCCGACTTCCCGGTTGATGTAGCTTCTAGCGATACCCTGTAAATCGGCATGCCCATTGGCGTCACTCTTGTTTACCGGATCATTCTGAGCATAAGCATATCGGTTGGTGCCAACACCTTCCTTGGTCGGATCCCAATCATCCGGCGAAATGAACCTCCCCAGCACCGGATCCATGTATCGTGCATTGAGATACAGCAGGCCGGTCTCGGGATCGAAGCGTTCGCCGATGTAGTTCTTCTGCGTCTGGAAGCCGGTGTTGAGGCTTTCGCCATAGGTGGCGTAGCTGTTGCTTTCGACGGTGTTGCCCGACATGTCGGTGACCATGCGCACCGAGGCGAGGTGTTCGCGGTGCAGGAAGTATTTGGTCGTGCCGACGACCTTGATGTCGGGATGCGGATAGCGGGTGTAGATTTCTCCACCCGGTATCGCCGGATTGATCTCGACATTGGCGTCGGGATAAAGCGTCGTGGCGAAGCTCGATGATTTTTTCGCTCGCGCCCCGTCCGGTCCATAGGCGAGATTGACGGTGCTGGAGGCGCGCGTGACCGTTTTCAGCCGGTTGGCCTCGTCCCAGACCAGCGTGCGGCTGCCGTCGGAGGTCAGATTGCCATTGGCGTCATAGGCCATCGCATTGGCGCCGACCGTGATAGGCGCATGCGGACGAGCAGCGTTCGCCGAGGGATAGACATAAGTGCCGGCCACACGCGTGCGCGAAATCATGTTGTCGTTGGCGGCATAGACGAAGGTTTCGTCCAGCGTGTTGTCGCCGAGATTGTCGGCAGAGATCAGCCGGTCGGCATTGTCATAGACATAGTGCCAGCTGTTCGGACCCGTGGCCGAGGTTCCAGCGATGTCGGTAATTCGGCCGAGGCTGTCACGGGTAAACTGGCGATCCATTACTGTCCCGGCGCCGAGCGTGGTGGTTATCCGCGTCAGCCAGCGCCGCGTCGGCGAGTAGGTGAAGGACGTTTTTACGCCATTGGCGTAGGTGATCTCCTTGGTCTGGCCATCAGCCTCGTAGATCGTCGAGGTGATGAAGCCGGGCGCCGAATAGAGCTTTTTGCCGGCGGTGTATTGCAAGTGCGCTATCGGCGTGCCGAAGTCGAGCTGCACTGGAAAGTACTGGTTGCGAAGCGTTTGGCCGGAGCCGTCGTGAACGTTGAACGTAGTATGGGTGATCCCCGCGATCGTGGCATCCTGACGGGCGATTTTGCCGAGACCGTCATAATTGTAGAGCTGGACGGCGGCGGCGTTTTCCGAGCGGGTCACTTGGCCGATGTTGTAATAGCCTGACGCCGCCTGGTCATAGGTGTTTTGGGTCAGCGTCACCGGGCTGCCGCCAGGCGCGGTTGCCGTCTTCAGGGTCAGCCGGTCCATCTGGTCGTAGGCGAGCGTGGTGACCGTGCCCCTGGCGTCGGTCTGGCTGACCAGCCGGTTGGCGGTGTCATAGACATAGGTCCAGGTGCCCAGATCGGCGTCCGACGCCGACAGCCGATTGCCGAGCATGTCGTAAGTGTAGGTCCAGGTCGAACCGCCAGGATCGGTGACGCCGATCAGCCGACCGAGCAGATCGTAGCTGCGGCTCTCCGGCAGATTGAGGCCACCGACGTCGCGAATGATGCCGGCAATGTCACCGCGTGTCGTCGATGGAGTTCTGGTCAAATGCCCGAGCTCATCGGTCAGCGTCACCCCGTAAAGTCGGGGGGTGGGTGTGCCGGTTGCGGTCGCGATGTCGTGCAGATAGCTGCGCTGGCTGGCATCCGGATTGATCGTCTTTGTCAACCGGTCGGCCCAGTCGTAGCTGTTGGTGGTCCACTGTGCCGTCTCACCGACGAACCTCGGGAAGGCGGTACGCAGCACATTGCCGCGAAGATCGTAGTCGGTCTCGGCAATGCGTCTTGCACTGGCCGCCGTCTCTCCGGGGGTTTCCACGCGATAGACCCGGCCAAGCCCGTCATAGAAGGAGCGGGTAAAATCCTCGCCGGCGCCCCCACTCGCGCCATTGGGCAGCGGGGTGTACTTGACCAGCGCCTGTGTCGCCGGATTGCCCTCGTTCTCGAAGCGCGTCTTGGCATAGGCGCCGGTGACGCTCTGAGAGACCTGATAGGGCCGGCAGAAGGCGTCATAGGTAAAGGTTTTGACGAGACCATTCGGGTCTGTCTTCGTTGCCGGCAGGCCGCACACGGCATTGTAGGTGGCGGTCGAAACAAAGCGCGCGTCGGCGACCTGTCCGCGGGAGGACGCGCTCCTTTCAAGACGATCGGAATAGCGCGTGAGAAGTGATCAGGCCAGCAAATGCGCCAGCAGCGCCCTTAGTTGGGCCGGCTTCAGCGGCTTGCGCATCAGTTCGATGCCGCCGGAGCGGGCGGCCTTGGCGACGGCTTCCGAACTGTCGGCGGTGACGATCAGCGCCGGCACGGCGCGGCCGAGATAGTCGCGGACTTCGGCGATGGTCGTGGTGCCGAGATCGCCGCCGTCGAGATGCTGGTCGGCAATGACGATGTCGGGCACCCAGTCGGTGTCGCCAAGCATGTCTAGCGCATCGTCGGTCGAGGTCGCGGCCCGCACCAGGCATTGCCAGCGTTCGAGGAGGAAGGTCATGGCCTGCAGCACTTCGATATCGTTCTCGACCAGCAGCACCTTGGTGCCGAACAGGCCATAGCCGCGCGGCCGTTCCATATCGGCAACGCTGGCGATGGCATCGGCTGGCGCACCGATGCCGACGGGTACATCGATGTGGAAGATCGTGCCGCGTCCGACCTTCGACGAGAATGTCACGGGATGGCCGAGCGCGCTGGCCATGCGGCGCACGATGGCGAGCCCGAGCCCGAGACCGCCACCGTCCAGTTCGGCATTGGCCGGCGAGGTGCCGCGGTGGAACTCCTCGAACACCGCCTCGCGCTGGTCGTCGGGAATGCCGCAGCCCGTGTCGGCGACGTCGATGCGGATGGTGTCGCCGCGATGCCTGGTGCCGACAAGCACGCCGCCCGAGCGTGTATAGCCCAGCGCGTTGGAGAGAATGTTCTGCAGGATACGGCGCAGCAGCGTGCGGTCGGAGCGGACCACGGCATGGACCGGCCGGAATTTCAGCGACAGGCCTTTCATCTCCGCCACCGGCAGGAAATCCGAGCGGAGCGACGAGAACAGCGCCTCCAGGCTGACGTCGCTTATGTCGGGCTGCACCACGCCGGCATCGAGCTTGGAGATGTCGAGCAGGGTTCGCAGCAGGTCCTCCATCGTCTCCAGCGAGCGCTCGACCTGCCGCACCAGTTTCTTGCCCTCGTCGCTGGTCTGAACTTCGGCGAGCGCCGAAACCGAAAGGTGGGCGGCATTCAGCGGCTGCAGCACGTCGTGACTGGCAGCGGCGAGGAAACGGGTTTTTGACAGGTTCGCAAGTTCGGCGTTTTCCTTGGCGGCACTGAGGTCAATGTTCGACTGCTCCAGCCGCCGCAAGGTCGAGTGAAGTTCCTCGGTACGTGTACGCACCCGGTTTTCCAGCGAGATCGTGGTCTGGAACAGCGAAAAGGCGTTGCCTTGCTGGTCCATCGAGCGCTCGACGCGGCTGACCAGTGCCGCGTTGATCTTCTTCAGCTTTTCAAGATCGTTTATGTCCCTCAGCGGCATCTTGTTGCGCCGTCCTATTCCGCCGCCTGGCGCTCGCCGAAGGCGATGCCGGTGAAAGTCTGGTTCAGATGCATCGACCGGTACTGTTCGCCATAGGTGCCGAAGCCGATGACATTGTTGACCCGGTAGAGTTCCGAGATCTCGCGAAACACCTGCCGATTGCGTGCGTCCAGCCGGCGCAGCACGCAGTCGAAGCCGAGGATCATGTCGATGCCGCCAAGCCTCTCCTCGACGTCGCGCAGGGCGGCGCGCGTCGATTCCACCATGTCCTTGGGCTGAGCGATCGACAGCACGACGCCATCGTCTATGGCGCAGAAGAACGACAGCGAGCCGTCGGCATGCATCTTCTGGATCGACCGGCAATAATATTGTCCGCCCACCTTCACCACCACGGGATGCGAGGCGAAGCTCAGTGGCGTCAGCATCTGCGCGACGATACCGACGGACGCGGCGTATTCCTGCGCCGCATTGGTGGCGTTGAACTCGCGCACGATGCGGTGATCTGGATCGGAAGCCGTCACCACCAGTTTCTCATCGGTGGGAACGAAATTGTCGGTCTTGAAGACATGGAAGGGAATTTCGGTCGATATCAGCACGATGATGGCGCTGTCGGAGGTGACCTTGCCGTTCGAGATCAGGCGCGTCGTCTCGAATTTCAGATCGTCGCCGGCGGAGCCGCCAAGCAGCGGAATGTCATCGAGACCCCAGTGGATGGCTGAACTCACCGCTTCTTCGGCATAGGAGAGCCCGTCGATGAAGCAGAGCGCGAAAGTGCCTTTGGTCCGATCGCAACCGAGGCGCGCGCGCAGCGATCGCCGCAGGGTCTCGACCTCGCCGGTGATCCTGTCCATACCCGACGAGGACAGATTTTCGACCATCACGCTGACGGCGGTAAACGCGGTGGACGGAAGCAGCATGGCCAGCACATGACCATCCTCGAGACCTTGCGGCGTGATCTCGCCGGCAGTCGAGCAGCCGGCGTGGTGGAGCGCCGGCGCGTGGGTCATGAGCGCCTGGGAAAGGGCGCTGGCTTCGACCAGGCTCTGGGAAAAGAACAGCAGGGCAAAGCCCGCGTCGATGGCGGCTGCTTCCAGTGCGATCGCCCTGGCGAACGCCTCCATGTCGGGCTCGTCCGTGGTGAGCGCCGACAGGCCGCATGCATAGCGCGTCTGTGAATTGGCCAGCGATGTTCTCCGCATTTCCTCCGACGCTTTTTTGTGCGCGGCTGTTTTAAATGCTTCTGGCGCGCGGGCGTCGACCGACATTGTTGCCTTCAATCGGCGGTTTGGCAATGGGGCCACCGGCACCGCATGTTTGGGCGCGGCCATGACCGAAAGTACAATGTGCCGCGTTTGCGACGTGCTGTTTTTTGTCCGATGTGCGGTGTACCAATAACGCATGGCCGATGCGCCAACGCCGCGTTGGCAACGTGATGACCAAGGTTGATACCCAGGGAGGGACCATGTCGGACGTTTCGTTGATGGTGAACGGAAAGCGGGTCAGCGGTGCTGCCGAGGACCGAACACTTCTGGTTCACTTCCTGCGGGAAAATCTCGGCCTTACCGGCACGCATGTCGGTTGCGACACCTCGCAATGCGGTGCCTGCGTCGTCCACGTCGACGGCAAGGCGGTCAAATCCTGTACGATGCTCGCGGTGCAGGCCTCCGGCTCGACCGTGTTGACGATCGAGGGCCTGGCAAATGGCGCCGACCTGCATCCGGTGCAGGCCGCCTTCAAGGAACATCACGGGCTGCAGTGCGGCTTCTGCACGCCGGGCATGATCATGACGGCGACCGACATGATCGGCCGCCACCCCGAAGGGCTCGACGAGGCGACGGTGCGTGCCGAGCTCGACGGCAACATCTGCCGCTGCACCGGCTACCACAACATCGTCAAGGCGATCCTCGCCGCATCGACGACGATGAAGGGGTCGAAGGGTAAGGCGAAACAAGCGGCTTGAACGAGGCAGTAGGGCAATAAGGCAGTAGGGCAGTAGGGAATCGGAGCCAATTTTTCCCTACTGCCGTACTGCCCTACTCACCTACTCCCCTACAATCTCGGGAGGAATTTCTGATGGGCATTGAAGGTGTTGGCGCTCGGGTCGCGCGCAAGGAAGACAAACGATTCATCACGGGCGCCGGCCGCTATGTCGACGACATGGTGGTTCCCGGCATGAAGCACGCCGCCTTCGTGCGCAGTCCGCACGCGCATGCGCAGATCAAGAAGATCGATGTGAAGAAGGCCCAAGGCATGCCCGGCGTCATCGGCGTGCTGACCGGCAAGGAACTCAAGGCCGATGGCATCGGCAATCTCATCTGCGGCTGGATGATCCACTCCAAGGACGGCTCGCCGATGAAGATGGGGGCATGGTCGCCACTCGCCTTCGACCGGGTCCGTTATGTCGGTGACGCCGTCGTCATTGTCGTCGCCGAGACCAAGGGGCAAGCGCGTGACGCCGCCGAGGCGGTCGAGATCACCTACAAGGAGTTGAAGGCCGTCGTCGACGCCTCCAAGGCGATGGACAAGGGTGCGCCGCAGATCCACCCCGAAGCGGACAACAATCTGATCTTCGACTGGGACATCGGCAATGCCGACGACACGGAAGCGGCCTTCGGGAAGGCAGCCCATGTGGTCAAGATGGACATCATCAACAACCGGCTGGTGCCTAACGCCATGGAGCCGCGCGCCGCACTTGGCCATTACGACAAGGCCGAGGATCACTACACCTGCTGGACGACCTCGCAGAACCCGCATGTGGCGCGGCTGGTGATGAGCGCCTTCTACAATGTCGCGCCGGAAAACAAGCTGCGCGTGATTGCGCCCGATGTCGGCGGCGGTTTCGGCTCGAAGATCTACATCTATCCCGAAGAGATCGTCTGCCTGTGGGCGTCGAAGAAGACCGGGGTGCCGGTCAAATGGGTGGCTGACCGGACCGAGAGTTTTCTGACCGACGCGCATGGCCGCGACCATCACACCCATGCTGAAATGGCCTTCGACAAGGACCACAGGATCCTCGGCCTGAAGGTCGAAACCCAGGCCAATCTCGGCGCCTATATGTCGCTGTTTTCGTCGGCGACGCCGACCTACCTCTATGCGACGCTGCTGTCGGGCCAGTACAATATCCCGGCCATCCATGCCAATGTGAAGGCGATCTATACCAACACCGCGCCCGTCGATGCGTATCGCGGGGCAGGGCGGCCGGAAGCGACCTTCGTCATGGAGCGCATGATGGAGACGGCGGCCCGCCAGTTCGGCGTCTCGCCGGCCGAGCTGCGGCGCAAGAACTTCGTCACAGCGTTTCCGCATCAGACGCCGGTCATCATGTGCTATGACGCCGGCGACTATGCCGCTTCGCTCGATGCGGCAATGAAGGCGTCGGATTATGCCGGCTTTGCCAAGCGCAAGGCCGCCGCCGCCAAGAAGGGGCTGCTGCGCGGCATTGGCATGAGCTGCTACATCGAAGCCTGCGGCATCGCGCCGTCTGCTGCCGTCGGCTCGCTCGGCGCCGGTGTCGGCCTTTGGGAATCAGCGGAAGTGCGCGTCAACGCGGTCGGCACGATCGAGGTGCTGACTGGCTCGCACAGCCACGGCCAGGGCCATGAGACGACCTTCGCGCAACTGGTCAACGAGCGCTTCGGCGTGCCGCTCGATTCGGTCTCGATCGTGCATGGCGACACCGACAAGGTGCAGATGGGCATGGGCACCTATGGCTCGCGCTCGGGTGCAGTCGGCATGTCGGCCATCGTCAAGGCCCTCGACAAGGTCGAGGCCAAGGCCAAGAAGATCGCGGCACACCTGCTCGAAGCCGACGAAGGCGACATCGTCATCGAGAATGGCGCGCTGAAGGTCGCCGGCACCGACAAGAACGTGCCGTGGTTCCAGATGGCGCTGGCCGCCTACACTGCCCACAACCTGCCGGGCGGCATGGAGCCCGGGCTGAAGGAGACGGCGTTCTACGATCCGTCGAATTTCACCTTCCCGGCGGGCTGCTATATCTGCGAGGTCGAGGTCGACCCGGAAACCGGCGTCACCGAGATCGTCCAGTTCGTCGCTGCCGACGATTTCGGCAACATCATCAACCCGATGATCGTCGAGGGCCAGGTGCATGGCGGGCTGGCGCAAGGCATCGGCCAGGCGCTGCTCGAAGGCGCCCATTATGACAATAGCGGCCAGCTTTTGACCGCGAGCTACATGGACTACACCATGCCGCGCGCCGGCGATCTGCCGTCGTTCAAGGTCTCGACCTCGAACACGCCATGCCCGGGCAATCCGTTGGGGATCAAGGGCTGCGGCGAGGCCGGCGCCATCGGCTCGCCGCCGGCGGTGATCAACGCCCTCACCGACGCCATCGGCAGCAACGATCTTGCCATGCCGGCTTCGCCGTCCACCGTCTGGGCCGCGATCCGCGCGACGAAACACTGAAAGCGAATAGCGAATAGGGAGTAGCGAATAGGGAAGAGAAGGCGGTGCGACTGGATAGATCCTATTCGCTATTCGCTACTCCCTATTCGCCCATTCACCCAAGGGAGAATTCCATGTACGCAGTCAACTATCACCGCGCCGCCTCGGTCGCCGATGCTGCCAAGCTGGTCAAGACAGGCGACGCCAAGCTGCTTTCGGGCGGTATGACGCTGATCCCGGCGATGAAGACGCGGCTTGCCGCGCCGTCCGACCTTGTCGACCTGTCGCGGATCGCGGAGCTGCAGGGCGTCAAGGTGTCGGGCAAGACCGTCACCATCGGCGCCGCCACCACGCATCACGCCGTTGCCAATGACGAGAAGCTGAAGAAGGCCTGTCCGGCGCTTGCCCATCTGGCGTCACTGATCGGCGATCCGGCGGTGCGCCATAAGGGGACGATCGGCGGCTCGATCGCCAACAACGACCCGGCGGCCGATTATCCGGCGGCGCTGCTGGCGCTGGGCGCCACCATTATCACCAACAAGCGCGAGATCGATGCCGACAAGTTCTTCAAGGGTCTGTTCGAGACCTCGTTGAAGGAAGGCGAGATCGTCACCGCCGTCACCTTCACCGCGCCGGCCAAGGCGGCCTATGAAAAGTTCCGCAATCCGGCATCGCGCTACGCCATCGTCGGCGTGTTCGTTGCCAAGGGCAAGGATGGCGTCAGCGTCGCCGTCACTGGAGCCGGCGATGACGGCGTCTTCCGCTCGAAGGAGATCGAGGCAGCATTGGCCAAGAATTTCGCGGCCTCGGCACTGGAAGGTGTGAAAGTGCCGGCGAAGAATCTGATGACCGACATCCATGCCTCGGCCGATTATCGCGCCAATCTGATCGCGGTGATGGCCAAGCGCGCGGTTGCGGCAGCCAACGCCTGAGAAACTGTTTGGAAACTCTACTCCGGCGGCCATCTGATGGCGTTTTCTGTGCTTCCGGTGCTCACGTACCAAAAGTACGCTCCGCTCCGGTTCTCGAAACCACCACCATATGACTCGCCAGGGCGAGTTTCGAAACAGTTTCTAATACGATCGGTCGCAGACAAGGAAAGGGGGCCTCCGTGGCCCCTTTTCTCGTGCGGCGGCCTGCATCCGTTCAGTTGCTGATGGAATCGCTGCCGCACTGCTTGAAGCAAATCCCCGCCGAGCCGGAGGCCGGACCTGATCCGGCAGCAATCTCGCACTTGCACAAATTCATATTGCACTGCAATATGGACTGGGCGGGAATGCGAGCTGGGTTCGAAATGTACCGTCGTACCCTTCGCATACCTATTGCGAGAGGATCGGCATGACCGACATTTCCGCGACGCATGTCGTTCCGTCCCGATCCGCCGCCGACAGATCAACCAGAACAAGACTGGCCTATCTCGACGGCTGGCGCGGGCTTTCGATCGCGCTGGTTCTGATCGGCCATTTCTTTCCGGTTCCGGGAATCAATCTTGGCGTGCTGGGCGTCGAATTCTTCTTCGTGCTCAGCGGCCGGCTGATGGGCGAGATCCTGTTCATCGAACGCTACCCGCTGAAAAAATTCTTCAAACGCCGCTTCTCCCGCATCTATCCGGCTCTTCTGGTCTTCGTAGTCGTCGCGATGATCGCGCTCTCCGGCACGTTCCTCGCCTTCAAATGGAAGGCCGCGCTGACGGCGCTGACATTCACCTACAATTATGCCGGCATTCTCGTGGCTCGGGCAGGGGCGCTCGACCATATCTGGTCGCTCTGCATCGAGGAGCACGCCTACATCATCCTGGCGCTGATCAGCGTCATCGTCTCAAGTCGCTCTCGCGTGGTCGTGCTGCTCCTGGCGCTGGCCTTGCTGGCCATGGCCAATGGCGCGGTTTCGTACTGGGTCTTGGGGATGGACTACGAAACCACTTATTGGCGCACGGATGTGCACATCGCGTCGATCCTCCTGTCGGCTTCGATCTGCCTGCTCAAGGCCGACGGCAGGCTGCCGGCGTTTTTGAGAGGCAAGCATGTGGCCCTGGTGGCAACGGTCTGTGCCGTTGTCCTGTTCCTGGATCGGGTGCCGACGCCGATGCACTATCTCTTCGCGGTGCCGCTGCTGGCTCTGGCCGTCAACGCACTCGATTTCAGCCCACGGTATTTTTCCGGATTGCTGTCGTCCTGGCCGATGGCGACGCTGGGGCTGTGGTCGTACTCGCTCTATTTATGGCAGCAGCCGTTCTACAAATTCGTCTATGAGCAAGGCAGCGCGCCGATACCGATGCTGGCCGCGGTCTTCGCTTGCGCGGCCTGCAGCTACTACCTCATAGAGCGCCCGGCGCGCGAATGGCTCAACCGCAACTGGTGAATGCCGTCGTGCCCGGCCAGATGATCGTGAGTGCAGGTGGAGGGATCGTGCTTCGTAAGCAGACGATCCATTAATTGTTTCTAATCTAACTTTCGGGAAAGCAATGACCTGCTTTCCGATCTGGGCCAGTCTCATTAGACATTGGTCTTATGGCAGGCATTCCTTATTGCCTCGCCGGCTTACCCGCCTAGTTTGTTCGCAGGACACATCTGAGAAGATGGTTCGAAGACGCATCTGGGAGGATGGAATGGATACGACCGGGGAAAGGGCGGGCGGCTGGCTCGACCGCTCACGCACCGTCGCCGAGCCTGGCTTCAGCAGGTGGATGGTGCCGCCGGCGGCGCTCTGCATCCACCTTTGCATCGGCCAGGCCTATGCGTTCAGCGTTTTCAACTTGCCGATGTCTAAGCTGATCGGCATCACCGACTCGGCGCCCGACGACTGGAAATTGACCGGCCTCGGCTGGATTTTCTCGATCGCGATCCTGTTCCTGGGCATTGCGGCGGCGTTCGGCGGCGGCTGGCTGGATCGCGTCGGTCCGCGCAAAGCCATGGTCGCTTCTGCCTGTTGTTTCGGCGGCGGCTTCATTGTCTCGGCGCTCGGCGTCTATCTGCACCAATTGTGGATCATCTATCTCGGCTACGGCGTGCTGGGCGGCATCGGTCTCGGCCTCGGCTATATCTCGCCGGTCAAGACGCTGATCACCTGGTTTCCGGACCGGCCGGGCATGGCAACCGGCATGGCGATCATGGGCTTCGGCGGCGGCGCCTTCATCGCCTCGCCGCTGTCGGTTTATCTGATGAAGCTGTTTTCGACGCCTGAGCACATCGGCGTCGCCGAAACCTTCCTGGTGCTGGGCATCGTCTATTTCGTCTTCATGCTGATCGGCGCCGTTATCGTCAGGGTGCCGCCGGAGGGCTGGAGGCCTGCCGGATGGACGCCGCCGGCGGCACAGAATGCGATGGTGACGACGTCCAATGTCCATCTCGACGATGCGTTGAAGACGCCGCAGTTCTGGCTGCTGTGGGGCGTGCTGTGCCTTAATGTGACGGCAGGGATCGGCGTGCTCGGCCAGGCCTCGGCGATGAGCCAGGAGATGTTTCCGGGACGCATCACGCCTGCCGCTGCCGCCGGCTTCGTCGGCCTGCTGTCGATCTTCAACATGCTCGGCCGCTTCTTCTGGGCCTCGACCAGCGATTATATCGGCCGCAAGACAACTTATGCCATCTTCTTCGCGCTGGGCGTCGTCCTCTATGCGGCGGTGCCGTGGACCGGCCAGACCGGCAGCGTTTTCCTGTTCGTGCTGTTCTACGGGATCATCCTCAGCATGTATGGCGGCGGCTTCGCCACCATTCCCGCTTACCTGCGCGACGTCTTCGGCGTGCGTTACGTCGGCGCCATCCATGGCCGATTGCTGACCGCGTGGTCGGTGGCGGGCGTGCTTGGCCCGGTGCTGGTGAATTATATCCGGCAGTACCAGATCGACAGCGGCGTTGCGAAGGCCGACGCCTACACGGTCACCATGTACATCATGGCCGGCCTGCTGGTTGTCGGCCTCCTGCTCAACCTGATGATGCGGCCCGTCAATGCGCGCTTCCACATGAAGACCGAACCAGCGGTGGCTTAGAGTCAGTTCCATCCCGACAGAATCGGGATGGGCTCTATCTTATTGTTTGAGCATGATCTTTTCCGAAAATCGGAATCCACTTTCGGGATCAGCTCTGAGGAAACCGACCATGGCGCAAGACAACGAGAATTCGATCAGACTCACGCTGGCCTGGCTGCTGGTCGGCATCCCGTTGGTCTGGGGGTTCTGGATGACGCTGGTGAGTGCGACAGCCCTGTTCCAGTAGTCCTCGTCTTCGTGCGCAGATCTGCCTGGTCTGTCAGGCGCTGATCTGCCTGGCGTAATAGCGCACCGCTTTCTTGCCGCCATGGATGACGGCGTCGCCGGCCTCGACGAAGCCGAGCGCAGCGTGAAAGGCATCCGAGGCGGGGTTCGGCGGGGCGGTGTTGACTTCGCAGGTGACCAGCGTGTGGCCAGCGCGCTCAACATGGCCGAACAGGTCCTGATAGAGCCGGCGGGCGTGGCCGCGGCCGCGTGCGTGCGCCGCCACGACGACCCGGTCGACATAGACGAAGCGCTCATGGCGCTCGCGGAACCACAGGAAATTCGGGCTGTCGTAGCGGGCGTCCTGGTCGAAGGTCATGATGAAAGCTTCGAGATCGCCGATGCGCCTGGTGTAAAATGCTTCGCCAAGCAGGAAGGCCAGCCGCTCAGCCTCCAGCCACGACAGTTCCGCGGCATGCTCGTTGTTGAGCGCCAGGATCGCCGCTTCGTCTTGGGCCGATACACGGGCTATCGGGGCAGGGCTCGAGGTCATGCCTTGGCTGCCGCGATCGTTGCCGCCACCAGCGCTGTGTCGGTCAGCGTGTTGCGGTACTCGCGATCGAGATCGGAACCACCCATGCCGACATGGGGATTGCGGTAGTCCATGGCACTCGGCACATCCTTGAGGGCGGCAAAATGCATTTCGGACAGGCCGGTTCTGCTGCGCACTTCGGCAATGTTGTGCAAATCCAGTCCGCCGCAGCCGAGGATGACGATGCGGTCGCCGGCCTGCCGCACCAGATCCGCCAACAGCGGCAAGCCTTCGATGGCAGTGTCACGCTGGCCGCTGGTCAGCACGCGGCCGACCTTGCTGCGGATCAGCGATTCGAGCGCCTCGGCCGGCTCGCGCGTCATGTCGAAGGCGCGATGGCAGGTGACGTTCAAGGGGCCGGCGGCCTGCGTCAGTTCGCTCATGCGCGCCTCGTCCATGGTGCCATCGGCGTTCAGGCAGCCAAACACCACGCCGGGCACGCCGAGTTCGCGCAGTGCCGAGACATCTGCCAGCATCGAGGCATATTCGGTCTCACTGTAGAGAAAATCGCCGCCGCGCGGCCGCACCATGACGTGAAACGGCACGTTTGCCTGCTCGATGGCGGCGCGGATCGTGCCGAGGCTTGGCGTAATCCCGCCTTCGACGAGGCTGGCGCACAGTTCGACCCGGTCGGCGCCGGCGGCTTGCGCCGCGAGAAGGCCGTCAATGCCTTCGACACAGATTTCGATCAGCGGCAGGCGGAGAGCTTTGGTCAAGGGGCGATCCATTCCATGATTCCCGGCCAGCCCTACCACCGCGCCGGTTGCTGCGAAAGCGCGAACAGACTTTCGCGCCGGGCACGGACTTCGCGGTTATTGGCGCAATTCCGTGTTCTTGGCGCCTTGCTCGACCTGATCGATCACCAGAAGCTTCACCTCGATATCACCGATATTGGTGGCCTGATGCCACTGGCCGATCATTTCGATGATGAAATCGCCGGCCTTGTAGGTGTTGCTGTCGCCGGTCTCGACATTGGTGACCTTCAGCGTGCCGGCCTGGACATAGGCATAGCGCGGGAAAGGGTGCCTGTGGACCGGCAAGGTCGCGCCCGGCGCGATGTCGTAGGTCGAGACCAGCACCTGCACGTTCTTCTGCGGCAGCGTGATCGGTTGGCCGGACGCGGTCGTCGTGCGCGACGCAAGAGGGGTCACGACGACAGGCGTGCCGCTGCTGTCCAGCGCGTGGGCCGGGTTCGCGGAAAAGGCTGCCGCGAGCAGCAGTCCTGACATCAAAATTTTTCGCATGATTCGCATCCACCCCTGGCGTCAACATCGCGCAGTGGCCACCAGCACGCAAGGCAGCGCCTTGGGCACCTGCCTGCCGGCCAAAAATATTTTTGTCGCCCCTCTTGAAGGAAAAAAACACGATTACCAGATCGTTTTCCGTCGAGGCTTCGGCTCGACATACTGGCGTCGCAGCGACGCTGCGACAGCCTCGTAATCCATGTTGCTTCACGGAGGATATGGCTATGAGAAGCTCTGATTATACCCCTCTTTACCGCACAACGGTCGGCTTCGACCGTCTCTTCGATATGCTCGAAAAAAGCGTACGCTCCGACTGGCCTCCCTACAATATCGAGAAGACCGGCGAGAACGACTATCGCATTACGATGGCTATCGCCGGCTTCGCTCTCGATGAGGTCGAACTCATGCAGAACGGCCCCGAATTGTCTGTCGTCGGCCAAAGGAAACCCGACCAGGAAAATCGGGAGGTCCTTCATCGCGGCTTGGCGACGGGCAACTTCAAGCAGGTGTTCAAACTTGCCGACCACGTAAAGGTCAAGGCGGCCAACCTCGAGAATGGCTTGCTGTCAGTGGACCTGGTCCGCGAAGTGCCCGAGGAACTCAAGCCTCGGCGCATTGAGATAGGGTCCGAAGCCAAAGCGGTTTCGCTCGAGCAACCCGGCAAGAAGCAGTTGATCGACTCGGATGCGGAGCCTCAACGCGAGGTCGCCTGATTCCCTGGACCTAAATCTACGGTCCGCCTCCCGGTTCGGCCGGGAGGCACAGATCGCGGAGAATGGAGATGAGAACCGACACTTACAGTTTTCACCAACCTGAACCGAAAAATCTTGCCGCGGAATCCGCCGGATTGCGGACGCCGGATGATGTGCTGAACGAGGAGACGATGACGATCGGTGCAAAGCGGGCTTTGCTCGCTTTCTGGGCTTCCGACGTTCATGCGGTTCCTGACAATCCCGCGTTGCGGCAATTGGACAACGGCGCCATCGTGGAAGTCAGCGACATACTTCGCGCCCTCCGCCTTCTGGACGAAACCGGGCGGGAACCGCGTGTTTCAAAGGGGTCGGGAACCGTCAGCCTGTCTTTCGACCGGCGCCGCAAGAAGAGCCGGCTCGGTTGGATGCGGCGCCCCTGGCGGGATGACGATGATGATCCGCCGCCAATCCCGGCCTTTGCGACGGTGCCGCCCGGGCGTGGAGGCGGCGGCATGTTGGCCGAGCCGGAGCATGCAATCGCATGATGACCCAAGCCAGCAACAACCAACGTGCGGAATGGAGGATCACATGAGTTACAGGACGTTCGACCGACCGGTCCTGGTCAAGAATGGCGAGTTCGTTCAAGAAATAGGGTGCCTCGACGATGCGTTCGACTTCTTTGAGGAGTGGCCAAGGGAACGGCGAGGTCCGATTTTCGAAACGGCCTTTCGAGCTTGCCAGCGTGCTCACGACGGCCAGGTTCCGCTGACGGTGGCGCGCGATGCCGTCGCCGGCTTCGCAAGATCCGTCAAAATCTTGCAGGACCCGCTTGCCCAATTCCCTTGGATGGACGGCACAAGGTCAGGTCGTGGTGGGGTAACCGCTTAGCCTTGATAAGGGGCGGCGCCATCAGGATGGTTCGGCTGCATGGTCGTCGTTTCCGCATCGCTACAAGGTGAGCTGCCCTGCCAGCTCACCTTTGGCGGGCGGTTGTTGTTCGAGCCGTTAGTACGGTTTTTTGGCGGGCGCGTCCGCGTCGCCATCAGCGGCATGCGACACTATCGCAGATTATGCCACGGCCCTCAGCGGAGGCTCCGCCATTGTCCCCAGGCCGTCGCATTCCGTGCAGGCACCCGTTTTTCCGGGGCAGCCACCCCGATGGGTTCCCTGAGGGCAGCAGTGTCCGTTTGACGCATACCATTTGGAGCAGTCGAAAACCCTGCCGCTGCCATGACAGCGCAGGCATTCCATATTTGATGAAATCATACCCAATTCTTGCCCAACCCAAACGCACTCGCCCCATGCCGCAAGTAACAGGAATCATTGCGCTTTCAAGCACACTGCCCTGACTTAAATTGGGGGGATCGACGGACGGCCGGCATCGATGCGAACTATCGTTGCGCCGTAATTGCGTTGCTCGTGAAAACCTTGCTCGTCACAAGCCGGGTTGGGCATTGGTCGGCACCAGCAGGCTGCGCCGCCTTGTCCGGTTCCTTGTCGGCAGTGACAGCGACTGCGTCGCCGGGCTGCGCGTTGGCGGCCTGTGTGGACGTGGACGCGAAGAGGACCGTCTGAGTGATGAGAGCCGAAACCGCGGCAACCTGGACCAGCACGGCGGCAAGGGCGATCTTCTTGAGCATGCGAGAAAACGCTTTTTGGCGCTCCCGGTTCCCCCATTCAGGTTTTCGGCTTGCTGCGGGAACAAGGGACCGGCAGTGCGGTTAACTCGATTATGCCGAGCAAGATCAAAGAACCACCATCGAAGCCCGAACCGGAGAAGCTACCTGTCCGACGTCGGGACAAAGAAGCCCCGCCAGAGCTTGAACATGTCGACCCGCCACCACGAGATGTGCGAGAGGCACCGGCACCCAACCCGAACGGTGACAAGAGATGAAATCCTGATGAGATCGCCGTGAAGAGATCGCCGTGATCGAAGCGCGCTGCATAGCGGCGCCAGGTCAAGTTGAGGATCAACCTGCGGCTGCCTGCGGTTTTCCAGACATGCCATAGATCAGCCCCTATGGGCGACCTGACCGTCTCAACGCTTTGAAGAATTTGGCTCCCCGGGCCGGATTCGAACCAGCGACCAACCGGTTAACAGCCGGTTGCTCTACCACTGAGCTACCGGGGAACGGAGGCTCTTATGTGAGTGGCGCAGCCTATAGCTGCCCTTTTCGGCTTTGCAAAGAAGCTTTTCACATTTTTCCGAGGCTTTTTCGCATAGGCCTTTCTCGCAATCGTCGAAGGATGCCCTCATATTAGCCGTCTTGGCAGGGATATGGAACCGAAAGCGCGGCGGCGGCTTTGGTTTGAGCATGCTTGCGAACGATCGAAACGGGTCAATCTTTCGAGACGATGACAGCACAAGACAACCAGATGCCGGCGCGCAAAATCTCTGTTTTCGGGCGCGAGTTCAAAATGCCGCGCTCGCGCGGGCTCAGAATCACGATCGGCATCCTGCTGACCATCGGTGGCATCCTCGGTTTCCTGCCGATCCTCGGCTTCTGGATGGTTCCGCTCGGATTGCTGGTGCTGTCCTATGAATTCGCCATGGTCCGCCGTCACCGGCGTCGCTTTGTCGTCTGGTGGGAACGGCGTCGCCGGCCCGATTGACCGCCGATAGCGCAAGGTGGTGTTTCAGTGGGCGGCCTGCTCTTCCAGTGCCTCACGGATCTGCTTGAGAACAGCCGCGGCCGAGGCAAGCCTTGCCCTGTCATGCGGCGACAGGATGCGTTCTTCTCCCATCAGGCTATGCTTAACTGTCCGCTAATAAAGCGGTCCGATGATTTGCCGGACGCCGTCCGGACTGACGCGAGGAAACCGTTCGGAATGCAAGGTGGCCGCTTGACGGCATTTTCGCCGCAACCTATTGGAACCGGGTGGAACGCCGGGAGCAATGAGGCCTCGTGGCGGAGTGGTTACGCAGAGGACTGCAAATCCTTGCACCCCGGTTCGATTCCGGGCGAGGCCTCCAATGCCCGGGCCCCCGCGCGGCAGCGCAGGGGCCTGAAGTTCCTGACACAATGGACCGCGGTTCTGGCGCGGCAAGCGGACTGGTTGGGACATGAGCGCTGATTTCTCCGAACTACGCGTCAAGATGGTCGACGGCCAGGTCCGCACCACAGATGTGACCAGCGCGCCGCTACTCGATGCAATGCTTGTCGTCCCAAGAGAGATGTTTGTCGGCGCCGCCCAGCGCGATCTCGCCTATATCGACGAGGACATCCGCATTGCAGCCGGCGCGGACGGTTCGCGCTACCTGATGGAAGCGTCGCCGTTGGCCAAGCTTATCCAGCTGGCCGAGATCAACCCGACCGATTCGGTGCTCGATGTCGGTTGCGGAACGGGCTACGCCTCGGCCATCCTGTCGCGGCTGGCCGGGTCCGTAGTGGCGCTCGAAAACGATTCGGCGCTGGCGGAAACCGCCAGATCGACGCTTTCGTCGCTTGGCTGCGGCAATGTGACCGTCGTCCAGGGCGCGTTGCCGCAGGGGCATGCCGCCAAGGCGCCTTATGATGTTATCTTTATCGGTGGCAGTGTCGCGGAAGTGCCGGCCCCGTTGCTCGACCAGCTTGCCGAAGGCGGCCGACTCGTCGCCGTCGAAGGGCAGGGCAATTCCGGCGTGGCCCGTCTCTTTTTCAAGGCCGGGGGGGTTGTAACCGGAAGACGTGCATTTAATGCGGCAATTAAGCCACTACCGGGGTTTGAACGCATTCGTGCTTTCGAATTCTGAATGATTTGGCCTTGCAGCAGAGGCTTTGTCATGGTCGCTTGCATTTGAACGATCGCTGCTGATGCCAAACTGGGGGCACTTTGGGGGTGAGCAGCAGGGAACACGAACACGCGGCGCCGGCTGATCTATGAGAGAAGCAGGCGCGGCGCGGTTCCCATGGAAAACGAATGAGGGTTTAACCGTGCCGTCTTTACGCAAGTCACTTTTCACCGCCGTCCTCGTTTCGGCGACCATGCTGTCCCCACTGGCCGCTTCAGCCGAAACCATCTCCGGCGCGCTTGCAAAGGCCTACCAGTACAATTCTTCACTGAATTCGGCCCGTGCCGGCGTTCGCGTCACCGATGAGGGTGTCGCCATCGCCAAGTCGGGCTACCGCCCGGTTGTCACCGGCTCGGCGGATATCGATTATTCGAGCAGCCATCTCAACGGCACCAATTCAAGCGTGCGGCTGACCACCGGCAATTTTGGCGTCCAGATCGACCAGACGCTGTTCGACGGCTTTCAGACCAGGAACAATGTTGCTGCCGCCGAAGCACAGGTCCGGGCCTCGGTCGAAAGCCTGCGCAACACCGAAGAGGGCATCCTGTTCAGCGCGGCGCAAGCGTATATGAACGTGATTCGCGACCGGCAGGTCGCTGTGCTGACCGAGCAGAACCTGCAGTTCCTGACCGAGACGGCGCGCGCGGCGCGTTCGCGTTTCGAAGTTGGTGAAGGCACACGCACCGATGTCGCCCAGGCCGACGCCTCACGCGCCGCCGCCGTGGCATCGCTGAGTGCTGCCCGGGCGCAGGCGCTGGCAAGTGCGGCGCTCTATCGCCAGATCGTCGGCGACGAGCCGGGCAAACTCAAGGGCGCTTCGCCGGTGGCAAAGCTGTTGCCGTCGAGCCTCGCCGCCGCCGTCGGGGTGGCCTCGAACGAGCATCCGGCCATCCTTGCCACGCAGCATCTGGTCGACGCCGCGGCGTTTTCGGTGAAGTCGGCCGAAGGCGCGCTGTTGCCGCAGCTGTCGGCTTCCGCCGGCGTTTCGAGCGCCTATCGCAATACCTCGCCTTTGCCAGGCGTCGGTTCGCAGGATGGCACGACCAATTCGGCCAGTGTCGGGGCAACGCTGACCATCCCGATCTATTCAGGTGGCCGCACCTCGGCGATCGTGCGCCAGAACAAGGAATCACTCAGCCAGGCCCGCATCCAGGTCGACGTCAGCCGCGACCAGGTGCGCCAGGCCGTCACCGCCGCCTGGACCGAGTACACCGCCGCGCAGCAGCAGCTGACGGCCAACAGGCAAGTGATCGAAGCCGCGAAGCTGGCACTGAACGGTGTCATCGAAGAGCGCAATGTCGGCCAGCGCACCACGCTCGACGTCCTCAATGCGCAGGCGACGGTCATCACCGCCCAGATCAACCAGGCCGGTTACGAACACGATGTGGTGGTGGCGAGCTACGCCATCCTGCAGGCGACCGGCCGTCTGTCCGTCGACCGCCTTGGCTTGCAGGTAGCGAAATACAAGCCTGAAGAGCACTACAACGCGGTCAAGGACAAGTGGTACGGACTGCGCACGCCGGACGGCCGCTGAGGCGTTCGGCCTGAACTGGCCGTGTTCCCTGCTTGAGCAGGATCTTTCGCGCTGCGGCTCTCGGGTTCAGATGGCGCTAATCTGTTGAAATCCCACAAGTCCCCAGATTGGGGATTCTCGTGCGGCGATCCGTCGGTTACGCTGTGGCCATGATTCGATCCGGCTCTGCCGGAGCGGAAAACCCAACAGGGGTCACAAGGGCGGCGGATGTGACGATGGCAACGGCAAGCAGCGCACAGCGCGAACCTTCCATGGAAGAGATACTGGCTTCCATCAGGCGGATCATCGAGGACAGCGACGGCGGCCGCAAGCAGCCGGGCGACGCCGATGAGCTGAGCCAGGATCTGGAGCGCGCGTCGAGCGTCTATGCAGCCCCCGACGTGGAAGCTTTTCGTGCCGACCTGCATGCCGCCCCCGAGGGCAGGAAGCCTGTCACGCTGGCGGAAGTCCAGTCACAGCTGCCGCCGGCCGAGCCGGTGGTGGCGCGCATGGAAACGCCGGTGCGCCCCGATCCCAGCCCGGCAAGGCCATCGATGACACTCGCCGAGGTCAGCGCCCGCGTTGCAGCGGAGCCAATCACGGCTGAAGCGCCAATATCGCGTCCTGTCGCCGACGCTTCCATCGCCGATTGGCGTCGCGAGATCGCCGCGGTTGGCGAGCAGGCCAGGGCGGTGTCGGACCGGAGCGAGGCACGCAAGACGGCTGCCCAGCCGTCGATGGAGGCTCCAGGGGATGAACCAACCGCGAAACCGGCTACCGAGCCGTCTCGTCCGGATGCAAGCGTGGTGCGGCCGGTGGCGGCCAGCGACGCGCCGCGTCCGGCGATCGTTTCCGAGCACACCGGCCGTCAGGTCGCGGCTGCCTTTGGCGAGCTTTCCGACGCGTTTGCCAGCCGCAGCAAGAAGACATTCGACGACATGGCCGAAGAGATGCTGCGGCCGATGCTGCAGGATTGGCTGGACAACAATCTGCCGACACTGGTCGAAAGACTGGTGCGCGAGGAGATCGAGCGCGTGGCGCGCGGGGCGCAGTAGCTGCCCATGCCGATTGCTAGAGGAAACGGCGCCTTCGTGGCGCCGTTTGTTTTGGCGAAGTCGTTGTCGGCAGGACGACGGATCGCTTTCCGTTGAAATGACCAAGGCCGCGCCTATCTGGTTGTGAGGGTCCGAGACAGCCCTTGCGGTTGACTTGGCCAAAACCTTCCGATTTACACCGGACCAGCAAAACTCCCGACAGCGCGGACCATTTTCCCATGCTTGAAAAGACCTACGACGCCAAAACCGTCGAGCCGAAGATCGCCAAAGTCTGGGAAGAGGCCGACGCGTTTCGCGCCGGTGCCGGGGCCGAGGAGGGGGCGGAGGCCTTCACCATCGTCATCCCGCCGCCGAACGTCACCGGCTCGCTGCATATGGGACACGCGCTCAACAACACGCTGCAGGATATATTGGTGCGCTTCGAGCGCATGCGCGGCAAGAACGTCCTGTGGCAGCCGGGCATGGACCATGCCGGCATTGCCACGCAGATGGTGGTCGAGCGGCAGCTGATGGAAAAGCAGATCCATCGCCGCGACCTGACCCGCGAACAGTTCATCGAGAAAGTGTGGGAGTGGAAGGCCGAATCCGGCGGTGCCATCTTCAACCAGTTGAAGCGGCTCGGCGCCTCGGCCGACTGGTCACGCGAACGCTTCACCATGGACGAAGGCCTGTCCAAGGCGGTGCTCGAAGTGTTCGTCACGCTCTACAAGGAAGGGCTGATCTACAAGGACAAGCGTCTTGTGAACTGGGACCCCAAGCTGCTCACCGCGATCTCCGATCTCGAGGTCGAGCAGCAGGAGGTCAATGGCAATCTCTGGCACTTCCGCTACCCCGTCGAAGGCAAGGTCTTCGACCCGGAAAACCCGAAAACCTTCATCACCGTGGCGACGACGCGCCCGGAGACGATGCTGGGCGATACGGCCGTCGCGGTGCATCCCGACGACGAGCGCTTCCGGCATCTGGTCGGCAAGAACATCGTCCTGCCGATCGTTGGCCGCAGGATTCCCGTGGTGGCGGATGAGTATTCCGATCCGGAAAAAGGTTCGGGCGCGGTCAAGATCACGCCGGCGCACGACTTCAACGATTTCGAGGTCGGCAGGCGCCACAAGCTGCCGGCGATCAATATCCTGACCACGGAGGCGGCGGTAAGCCTCAGGGACAATGAAGATTTTCTCGCCGGCCTCGAGGTGACGCCGGAGCGCCAGGCGGTCTGGGACGAACTCGACGGCCTCGATCGCTTCGTCGCGCGTAAGAAGATCGTCGAGCTGATGGAAGAGGGCGGCTTCCTCGAAAAGGTCGAGCCGCATCGCCACGCGGTGCCGCATGGCGATCGCGGCGGGGTGCCGATCGAGCCATTCCTGACCGAGCAATGGTATGCCAATGCGGCGGAACTGGCCAAACCGGCGATCGCTTCAGTGCGCGAAGGTCGCACGAACTTCGTGCCGAAGAACTGGGAAAAGACCTATTTCGACTGGATGGAGAACATCCAGCCCTGGTGCATCTCGCGCCAGCTCTGGTGGGGTCATCAGATTCCGGCCTGGTACGGGCCCGACGGGCGCGTCTTCGTCGAGAAGACCGAGGAAGAGGCGCTGAGCGCCGCGATCGAATTCTATCTGGCGCTGGAAGGACCGTGGAAGGCCTGGGTCGAGGACAAGCTGGAGAACTTCAAGCCGGGCGAGATCCTGACCCGCGACGAGGACGTGCTGGACACCTGGTTCTCGTCGGCGCTGTGGCCGTTCTCGACGCTGGGTTGGCCCGATGAGACTCCCGAGCTGAAGACCTACTACCAGACCGACGTGCTGGTGACAGGCTTCGACATCATCTTCTTCTGGGTCGCCCGCATGATGATGATGGGCCTGCACTTCATGGACGAGGAGCCGTTCCACACCGTCTATGTCCATGCGCTGGTGCGCGACAAGAACGGCGCCAAGATGTCGAAGTCGAAAGGCAACGTCATCGATCCGCTCGACCTGATCGACGAATACGGCGCCGATGCGCTGCGCTTCACGCTGACGGTGATGGCGGCGCAGGGCCGCGACGTGAAGCTCGATCCGGCGCGCATCGCCGGCTATCGCAATTTCGGCACCAAGCTGTGGAACGCGACGCGTTTTGCCGAGATGAACGAGGTCGCGCGCAATGACGATTTCTGGCTCAACGACGCCAAGCTGGCGGTCAACCGCTGGATCCTCACCGAGCTGACGCGGGCGGCGCGCGAGATCACCGACGGCATCACCTCATACCGCTTCAACGAGGCGGCGGGCGCCGCCTACCGCTTCGTCTGGAACCTGTTCTGCGACTGGTACCTGGAACTGCTGAAGCCGGTGTTCATGGGCACCGACGAGGCGGCCAAAGCCGAAAGCCGAGCCTGCGTCGCCTTCGTGCTCGACGAGATCTACAAGCTGCTGCATCCGATGATGCCGTTCATGACCGAGGAACTGTGGGCGCAGACCGCTGGCGAAGGCAAGCAACGCCCCTCGCTGCTGTGCCATGCCACGTGGCCGTCACCGGACTTCGAAGACGCCGAGGCTGCAGCCGACATCAATTGGCTGGTCGACCTCGTCTCCGGCATCCGCTCCGTGCGTTCGGAGATGAACGTGCCGCCGGCAGCCATCGCACCGCTCGTCGTGGTCGGCGCCAACGATGTGACACGCGAGCGCCTCGTTCGCGAGGATTCGGCGATCAAGCGGCTGGCGCGGGTCGGCGACATCTCGCTTGCCGATGTCGCGCCCAAGGGTTCGGCGCAGATCGTGCTCAACGAGGCGACGATCTGCCTGCCGCTTGGCAGCCTGATCGACCTCGCCGCCGAGGCTGCACGGTTGCAGAAGGAACTGGCCAAGGTGACCGAGGAGATCGCGCGCCTGCACAAGAAACTGTCGAACGAGAGGTTCGTGGCCAGCGCGCCGGCCGAGATCGTCGATGCCGAGCGTGAAAAGCTCGCCGAATACCGCGATGCACAGGACAAGCTGTCGGTCGCGTTGGCCAGGGTTCGCGACGCCGGTTGAGGATAGATTCGCGAGACTTTAGACCCCTCTAAAATGCTGGTTTTCCGCCTGGAAAATCAGCATTCCGTTGCGTTAATATTGACGTAAACGGAAGTTTTAGCCGCATTGTTGCCATAATGTAACAATGGGGCTCTCGGACCCCAAAAAAGGCCTGTTTTCGAGCCTTTTGGATGGTTTTCCCTGTTTTTTGAGAGCCGCTCAGCCTTCACAGACCATTTTTCGGCCTTGCCGCACCCGGTTGCATTTCCTCGAAAATGCGGCTGGCCAGTGTGTACATGTACGCCCGCGAATTCGTTGTTGCACCGTTAACCTGAATTGGTTCTAGCTTGGTGCACTCGAATTCGGGGGAGGACATTTCATGACTATTCTGCGACTGAAGGCGCTGCTGGGGGCGGGCTGCTTTTCGCTGGCTTTGATCGGGACGGCGATGAATCCGGCACATGCCGGCGGCCTGGAGCGTGGCGGCTACGATATCGATCTGCTGTTCGATCCTGCCCAAGTCACGGGTGAGGTCTCCGGCACCTATGTGATGCCGCAGCGCGACCTCAAGAACGTGAAGGACACCGACCCGTCCGACGGCCCCCTTAACCTCATGGGTTTCTCCAACAGTGCTCGCGATACCGAAAGCTATTGGGTGCCGAGCGTCGGCATCAAGGCGGGTATGGGCCCCGTCGATTGCCTCGTGGACTATGGCCAGCCGATTGGTGCGTCCAGCAACCCGGGTCGGAATTGGGCCGGCGCGAACAGCAATGTTGAAACCCAGGTGAAGAGCGAGGCTGTGGGTGGAACCTGCTCCTACAAAATGGATCTCGGCAAAGGACAGTTTCGTTTTATCGGCGGCGTGTTCCACGAGAATGTTTCTGGCTTCAAAGAACAATTGGTGGCTCCCATTCCCGGTGCGGGCATAGGGCGGCTTGACCTTGAGGGTGACGGCTGGGGATGGCGAGCCGGCGTTGCGTATGAGATTCCGGATATCGCCCTGCGCGCCAGCTTGGTCTATAATTCGGCGGTCAAGCTCAACAATTTGGACGGAACGCTGGATCTGTCTCAGGTTCCCGCGGCCCTCAATCCTTTAAATCCGTTTTTGGGCAAAGTGACGAATGTTAGTGGTTCCTCGCAGGTTCCGGATTCTGTAGAGCTCAAGCTTCAGTCGGGCATAGCTCCTGGCTGGCTGGCATTCGGATCCATCAAGTGGATGAATTGGAGCGAGCTACAGAGCATTCCGTTTTGTCCCACCGGCACGGCATCCTGCACGACGACCAGCCCATTGCGGCTTACCTCGCTCGATCTACTCTATCGCGATGGCTGGACAGTTTCCGGCGGCGTCGGCCACAAATTCAATGATCAGTGGAGCGGTGCGGCGGTTATCACGTGGGATCGCGGAACGTCGACCGGCCTGAGCGCCCAGACCGATACCTGGACCCTCAGCGGTGGCGTGGCCTACACGCCAACTCAGAACATCGAGGTTCGACTTGGGGGCGCGGTGGGAGTGCTGACCAGTGGATCGATCCATACGGCCGTAAACCCAGATGATGGCCTAACATATGACAATGGCTATACCGCGGACTTCGGCAACGACCTTGTCACGGCACTTTCAACATCATTGAAGGTCAAGTGGTAACGAATTGAAATTGCGCATGAAAGGCCGGGCACTGCCCGGCTTTTTTCGTTTGAGATCGCATTGCCCGCGATTGTCTCATCCAAGCTGCATTGCACGTAATCCAAACCGCTTGCGCCTCCTGCTATTGTGACGTTTTGGCAACACTTTCTGAACAACCCCTGCGGTAGAAGCTGGGCTGAGGAAATTGCCCATTTCCCGCCATAAACCCGGCGCACCTCGATCTTGTCTCGGGACACGCGCCAAAAGGCTCGGCGAGGGGGCAGGCCGCTCCGCCCCATTTGCAGGGAAGATGGGGCAAGGAAGAGTATGGACGCCAAAGTCATCTCCAAGGCTAAGCTCCCTAGCCGCTATGTGACCGTCGGTCCGGCGCGTGCGCCGCATCGTTCCTATCTCTATGCCATGGGTTTGTCGGCGGCCGAGATTGCGCAGCCGCTGGTCGGGGTCGCCTCCTGCTGGAACGAGGCGGCGCCCTGCAACATTTCGCTGATGCGCCAGGCGCAGGTGGTCAAGAAGGGCGTCGCGGCCGCCAGCGGCACGCCGCGCGAATTCTGCACCATCACCGTCACCGATGGCATCGCCATGGGTCACCAGGGCATGAAGTCGTCGTTGGTGTCGCGCGAGGTCATCGCCGATTCGGTCGAGCTCACCATGCGCGGCCATTGCTACGACGCGCTGGTTGGGCTCGCCGGCTGCGACAAGTCGCTGCCCGGCATGATGATGGCCATGGTGCGGCTCAACGTGCCGTCGATCTTCATCTATGGCGGTTCGATCCTGCCCGGCAGCTATCGCGGCCGCCAGATCACCGTGCAGGATGTTTTCGAGGCGGTCGGCCAGCACTCAGTCGGCACGATCAGCGATGACGAACTGCTTGAGATCGAGCAGGTCGCGTGTCCCTCGGCCGGTTCCTGCGGCGCCCAGTTCACCGCCAACACCATGGCGACCGTCGCCGAGGCGATCGGCCTGGCGCTGCCCTATTCCTGCGGCGCGCCGGCGCCCTATGAAATGCGCGACCGGTTCAATTTCGCCTCGGGCGAAAAGATCATGGAGCTGATCGCCAGAAATATCCGGCCGCGCGACATCGTCACGCTGAAGGCGCTGGAGAATGCGGCGACCGTGGTCTCGGCCACCGGCGGTTCGACCAACGCGGCACTGCATCTGCCGGCGATCGCGCACGAGGCCGGCATCAAGTTCGACCTGTTCGACGTGGCCAAGATCTTCGAGAAGACGCCTTACATCGCCGACCTCAAGCCGGGCGGCAAATATGTCGCCAAGGACATGTTCGAGGCCGGCGGCATTCCGCTGCTGATGAAGACCCTGCTCGACCACGGCTATCTGCATGGCGATTGCATGACGGTGACTGGCCGCACTTTGGCCGAAAACATGCAGCACGTTGTCTGGAATGAGCATCAGGATGTGGTCCGCCCGGCCAACAGACCCATTACCCAAACCGGCGGTGTCGTGGGCTTGAAGGGAAACCTGGCCCCCGAAGGCGCGATCGTGAAGGTCGCCGGCATGGCGGAGTTGAAATTCTCCGGTCCGGCCCGCTGCTTCGATTCGGAAGAGGAATGTTTCGAGGCGGTGACCCATCGCAACTACAGGGAGGGCGAGGTTCTCGTCATTCGCTACGAAGGACCGCGCGGCGGCCCCGGCATGCGCGAAATGCTGTCGACGACGGCAGCACTCTACGGCCAGGGCATGGGCGGCAAGGTGGCGCTGATCACCGACGGGCGCTTCTCGGGCGCGACGCGCGGTTTCTGCATCGGCCATGTCGGCCCCGAAGCAGCCGTGGGTGGCCCGATCGGACTGCTCAGGGATGGTGACGTGATCTCGATCGACGCGGTGAACGGCACGATCGATGTGGCGTTGTCCGATAGCGAACTGGCGGCGAGGGCAAAGACATGGAAGGCGCGCGCGACCGATTATCAGTCGGGCGCGATATGGAAATATGCACAGACGGTAGGGCCGGCGCGCGATGGCGCGGTGACCCATCCGGGCGGTGCGAAAGAAACACACTGTTATGCGGACATCTGAGTTGTTGAGGTCGTCTGTCTTTTCGGCACTGGTCGTGGCCGCCACGTTTGGCGCGACCTTTGGCGCCGTCGGCCAGGCCATGGCCTTCGACGACAAGGTGTTCGACGACAAGACCGGGGTGAAGCCGCAATCGAGCCCCTGGGCGGTCTTCCAGTTCGGCTTCTCCGCCTACAAGAACGGCCACAAGGAGCAGGCTGCCGAGGCCTACAAATACGCCGCCGAAAACGGCCAGATCGGCGCCACCTGGAAGCTTGCCCGCATGTATGCCGAGGGCGACGGCGTGGCGCGCGACGACTATGAGGCGTTCAAGTTCTTCTCCGAGATCGTCGACCAGGATGTCGAGCCCGGCTCGCCCGAGGAAAGCTATGTCTCCGATGCGCTGGTGGCGCTTGGCGACTATTTGCGCACGGGCATTCCCGGCAGCCCGGTCACCGAGAACGAGGTGGCGGCCCAGGAATACTACATGCGCGCGGCTGCCAACTACCGTAACCCGAACGCACAGTTCGAGATGGGGCAGATGTTCCTGAAGGGCGAGGGCGGGGTGAAGGCCAGTGTCAAGCAGGCCGGGCGCTGGTTCCAACTCGCCGCCGAGAAAGGCCATGCCGGCGCCCAGGCGACGCTGGGCCATCTGTTGTTCCAGAGCGGCAAGATCGTTCGCGGCCTGGCGATGATGACGGCAGCGCTCGAACGCGCTTCGCCGGCTGACCAGCCCTGGATCCGCGGCATGCAGGAAGAGGCATTTGCCACCGCGGGCGAGGCCGACCGTCGCACCGCCATCTCGCTGGCCGATGATATCCTCACCAAGGGCAACAACGCGGACCAGTAGTTTTGCTGGCGGCTGAACTGCCGATCTCCCCCACGAAGCGGGAGATTGCTCAGTTCGCGATCGGCTCCGTCGGCACCATGCTGGGCGCCGGCGTCGAGATCGGCGTGACATGGGGGTGTGGCGCCAGCGTGTTTTCCGGGCAGCTATCCCCGATCTTCGTCCACGAGGTGTTGTTGAGCACCATATCGCAGCGGGCCAGATGGCTCTGCTCGGCCACCGTCAGGCAGGCGACCTGACCGATCTGGTAGGATTTTCCATTGGCCAGGCATTCCTGGTCGGCAAATGCCGTACCAGGAACGGCCATGGCAAATGCCAGGCCAATGGGACAAAGATGAAATCGTGTGCTCATGGAACCCCAGCCGCCATGCTGGTCTGCAATGAACGGCGCGAAATGTGGCGATATGAGGGTTCAGCGCAGACGGGCCCGGCGAGGTTCTCTCAAGCCGGCTGAAGCGCGAGATCGATCGCCACCGGGACATGGTCGGACGGTTTTTCCCAAGCGCGCACATGCTTTTCGATAGAGGCCGATGAGAATCGGTTGGCGGCTTCCGGCGACAAAAGCAGGTGGTCGATACGGATGCCGTTGTTCTTCTGCCAGGCGCCGGCCTGATAGTCCCAGAACGTATAGGTGTCGCGCGCGTCGGTGACCGCGCGCACCGCCTCGGTGAAACCAAGATTGAGCAGCCGACGGAAGGCCTGTCGCGTCTGCGGCTGGAACAGGGCGTCGCCCAGCCAGTTCTCCGGAAACCGCGCGTCGATCGGCTCGGGAATGACGTTGTAGTCGCCGGCGAGCACCAGAGCCTCCTCAAGTCTCAGCCGTTCTTCGGCCCAGCGCTCAAGCCGCGCCATCCAGGACAGCTTGTAAGGAAACTTCTTCTCGTCATCGATCGGATTGCCGTTCGGCAGATAGAGCGAGGCAACGCGCAAGGCGCCCTTGTCGGTTGAGAAAACGCCTTCGATGAAACGCGCCTGTTCATCGGCATCGTCGCCGGGCAGGCCCCTGATCACCTCGTCGAAGCGCAGCTTCGACAACAGCGCGACGCCGTTGAAACCCTTTTGGCCATGGGTTTCGACATTGTAGCCAAGCGCCTCGATCTCGGCGCGCGGGAACTGCTCGTCGACCGTCTTGATCTCCTGCAGGCAGACGATGTCGGGTGCGCTCTCGGTCAGCCAATGGGTCAGGTTGCCGATGCGGGCGCGGACACCGTTGATGTTCCAGGTGACGATTTTCATGGCGGTCTCGATGCTGTTCAGTTGGGCTCTTGCGGCGGATGGCGTTCGACGAGGCCGATCGTATTGCCAGCCGGGTCCTTTAGGAAGGCCATCCATTCGCTTTCCCCCGCTGGACCGAACTGGCCGTCCGTGTCGCGATGGACAAGCGTTGGCGGCGCGGTGAAGGGCACGCCGGCGGCAGCAGCCGAGGCATGGAACTGATCAAGGCCCGATATGTCGAGATAGACGGTTCCGGCCGGTACGCCGTCGGTGAACAGCAGCCTGATTTCTCCGGCCATGATGAAGGCGATGCCCGGCGGATCGAAGCGTGCATGGACGGCCATGCCGAGCACGTCGCGCCAGAAAGCCAGCGTCACGTCGAGGTCACGGCCAGCCGACAGCGCGATCTGACGGACCGCACCGATGGCAGGCATTCTATATGGAGAAACTCGTGCCGCAGCCGCAGGAGGCGACGGCGTTCGGATTGCGGATCTGGAACGACTGGCCCATCAGATCGTCGACGAAATCGATCACAGATCCGCCCATATAGACCAGCGACAAATCGTCGATCAGCACGGTGGCGCCGTCCTTCTCGATGGCGACGTCGTCGTCGTTGCGCGTATCGACCAGATCGAACTTGTAGGAGAAGCCCGAGCAGCCGCCGCCTTCGACCGAAACGCGCAGCGCCGTCTTGCCGGCTTCGTTCGAGACAATCCTGGCGATCCGCTTGGCGGCGGCCTCGGTCATATCGACTTTCATGGCAGTCTTGGCATCAGCGCCCATGGGCGTCACCTTGCTTTCGGTTTCACATGATAGGTATGAAGCGCGAGGGGCCAAGTCAACCTGGCTAAGTCAAACGCGGCAGCATCAGCCATGACCAGTGAGTTGGGCGACATCGGATTCGGCTATCGGCCACGCGCCGCCTATGCCTGCGATCCGGCAAACTCGCGCGGGCGGCTGTTCGACGAGGTGGAGAGCCCGACCCGCACGCCATTCCAGCGGGACCGTGACCGCATCATCCATTCGACGGCCTTCCGGCGGCTGAAGCACAAGACGCAGGTCTTCATCGCCCATGAAGGCGACCACTATCGCACCCGGCTGACCCATTCGATCGAAGTGGCGCAGATAGCGCGCGCCCTGGCACGGGCGCTGCGCGGCGACGAGGATCTGGCCGAGGCGGTGGCGCTGGTGCATGATTTCGGCCACACGCCCTTCGGCCACACCGGCGAGGACGCGCTCAACGAGAAGATGGCCGCCTGGGGCGGCTTCGACCACAACGCCCAATCGCTGCGCATCGTGACAAGGCTGGAGGCGCGCTACGCCGAATTCGACGGGCTCAACCTGACCTGGGAAACGCTGGAAGGCCTGGTCAAGCACAATGGGCCGCTGACGGATGCCAACGGCAAGGGTCTGAAAGGGCCGGTGCCACAGGCGATCCGTGATTATTCGCAACTGCACGATCTCGAACTCGACCGGTTCGCCGGCATCGAGGCGCAATGCGCGGCGATCGCCGACGATATCGCCTACAACACGCATGACATCGACGACGGGTTGAGGGCAGGACTCTTGACGCTGGACATGCTGGAGACGGTTTCGCTGCCGGGAACGATCCTGAAAGGCGTGCGCGAACGCTATCCCTCCCTCGATGCCGTGCGCACCGGCCACGAACTGATGCGGCGGCAGATAACGGCCATGGTCGAGGACGTGATCAGGTCGACGACCGCCAATCTCGATCGCATCAGGCCGCGGAGCGCCGATGCAGTGAGGGCAGCTGGCGAGACGATGGTGGTTTTCTCGGCCGAAATGGCTGCCCTGGAGAAGGAACTGAAGGCCTTTCTGTACAAGCACCTCTACCGGCACGCGGAGGTTATGAGGGTGCGCGCGGATGCCGAGCAGATCGTCAAGGATCTGTTCGACGCCTATTTCGCCGATCCGCGCGCCATGCCGGATGGCTGGCGCGAGGGGCTGGATCGGGCCGATGATCGCATCAAGGCGCGCAGCGTCGCCGACTTCCTGGCGGGTATGACCGACACCTACGCGCTCAAGGAACACCGGCGTTTGTTTGACCATACGCCTGAATTGGGCTAGGGCGGGCTCGATTTTGCCGGCCAACGAGCCGGATTCGCTGCAAAGCCGCCAGAGCCAGACCCCAGAGTCACACAAATGAACATCTTCGCCGATTTCACCGCGCGAATCATAAAAGCCGTCGAAGCGCTTGATCTGAAAGACAAAGACGGCATTTCGCCTGACCTGTCGCGCATTGCCGTTGAGCCGCCGCGCGACGCCAGCCATGGCGACCTGGCGACCAATGCGGCAATGGTGCTGGCCAAGCCGACCGGCCAGAACCCGCGCGCGCTGGCCGAAAGACTGGCGCAGGCGCTGCGCGACGACAAGGATGTCGCGGCAACAGAGGTGGCCGGCCCCGGTTTCGTCAATCTCAGGCTGAAGGACGGCTTCTGGCAGACACATCTGACCGCACTGCTCGGCGAGGGCCGCAACTATGGCCGCTCGATGGTTGGCGGCGGCAGGAAGACCAATGTCGAATATGTCTCGGCCAATCCGACCGGACCGATGCATGTCGGCCATTGCCGGGGTGCTGTCGTCGGCGATGCACTTGCCAATCTGATGGCCTTCGCCGGTTACGACGTGACCAAGGAATACGTCATCAACGACGCCGGCTCGCAGATCGACGTGCTCGGCCGTTCCGCATTCCTGCGTTACCGCGAAGCGCTGGGTGACGACATCGGCGAGATTCCGGCCGGGCTTTATCCGGGCGATTACCTGGTGCCAGTTGGTCAGGCGCTGGTCGCGGAATTCGGCCGCTCGCTGCTGCAGATGCCCGATGACGAGGCGCTCGCCATCGTCAAGGATCGCACCATCGATGCGATGATGGCGATGATCCGCGAGGACCTGGCGATGCTCAACGTGCATCACGACGTGTTCTTCTCCGAGCGCACGCTGCACGCCGACAATGCCAGGAAGATCCGCTCCGCGATCAACGATCTGACGCTGAAGGGCCATATCTACAAGGGCAAGCTGCCGCCGCCCAAGGGCGAGAAACCCGACGATTGGGAGGACCGCGAGCAGACGCTGTTCCGCTCGACCGCGGTCGGCGACGACATGGACCGGGCGCTGGTCAAGTCGGACGGCTCATTCACCTATTTCGCCGCCGACGTTGCCTATCTCAAGGACAAGGTCGATCGCGGCTTCGTCGACCTGATCTATGTGCTCGGCGCCGACCATGGCGGCTACGTCAAGCGGCTGGAGGCTCTGGCGCGGGCGATTGCCGGCGAAGAGGTCAAGCTCACCGTGCTGCTGTGCAATCTGGTCAAGCTGTTTCGCGAGGGCGAACCGGTGCGCATGTCGAAGCGGTCTGGCGATTTCGTGACGCTGCGCGAAGTGGTGGAGGAGGTGGGCCGCGACGCGATCCGCTTCATGATGCTCTATCGCAAGAACGATGCGCCGCTGGATTTCGATTTCGCCAAGGTGACCGAGCAGTCCAAGGACAATCCGGTGTTCTATGTCCAGTACGCCTCGGCGCGCTGTCATTCGGTGTTCCGGCAGGCGAGCGAGCAACTGGGCGAAGCCAATTTCGACCGCAACAGCCTGGCGTCGGCCGCGGCATTGCTGACCGACGAGGGCGAGATCGGCCTGATCCGCAAGCTTGCCGAATACCCGCGGCTGATCGAGTCCGCCGCCCTTGCGCTCGAGCCGCATCGGCTGGCATTTTACCTCTATGATCTGGCTTCCAGCTTCCACGGGCACTGGAACCGTGGCACGGATAATCCGGACTTACGTTTTGTTAAGGTTAACGACCGACAATTGACGCATGCCAGACTAGGGCTGGTGCAGGCTGTTTCGGACGTTTTGACGTCCGGCCTGACGTTGATCGGGGCCGCCGCGCCCACTGAAATGCGTTAGGTTTGACTAAATAACCTGTCACCTTTTGCCCACATTGCGCTGGTAAGGGCCAACCCTACGCGACGTCCATGGCGTCCGAATGAGTGCGAGTTCGGGAACAATAATGGCAGACAGAACCCAGCTGAGAGTAGCCGACAACAACGACATCGCTGAGGATGATCCGTTCGCGGAACTGACCAGGATCATGGGATTCGACCCGCGCCAGCCGGTCAGGCCGCAATCGCCCGCCCAGCCGCAGGCCCCAGCCGCCGATCGCGGGCTCGAAGAGGGCGATTTCGATATCGATCTCGAGAAAGAAATGATGGGCGAGTTCGGCGCTGACGACAGCGACGCCGCTCCGGTTGTCCAGGCTTATGAGCCGACTTTCGTGCATGAGCCGGCATTCGAAGCGGCTGACGCCAGCGCGATGGACGACGAGCTTTCGGTGTCGCTCGACGACGATTTCGAACTGGACATGGCTGAGATCGACGACCACGTCGCCGGCGCCAGCCATGCGGTCGCCGCTGAAGCCGTGCCGTCCGTCGAGCCCGCTTTCGCGTCCGACATTGGCGATGCCGTCGCCGGTTCGCTCGAGGACGTGTCCCCCTTCGAGGACGATCAGTCGATGGCGGACGAGCTTGCCGCCTCGCTCGACCAGGACCTTCGGATCGATGAGGAAGCCGAAGAGGCCCTGTACAGCGTTGCCGATACGCCCGCTTCTGTCGAGCCGGTTGCCTCCGATGACGAGTTCGACGATGCGGTGGCAATGTCGCTTGAAGACGAGCTGATGCTCGACGACCATTCGGCGGCGGAACAGTCATTCATGGCCGCCGATCCCGTCGAGCATGCCATGCCGGAGCAGGCGGCGGCGCTTGACGGCCAGGCAATCTCCGACGAGAGCTTTGCTGGCCTCGACGATGCCATGGCCGATGTCGACATGGATTTCGACGTTCGCGCGGATGAGCCGATCGCCTTCGACGAGCCGGAAGCGCATGAAGTGCTTGCCGATGCTGCGGACTCAACAAGCGAGATTTCCAGCCCTGAAGGCCTGTCGGACGATGCCTTCGACCTGAACTTTGAAGATTCGTTCGCCGAAACGGTCGAAGAGCCGGTCGCCGAAGTTGCTGCCGCTATGGTCCAGCCGGCGGCGCCAGAAGCCAATGTCGCGCCGGCGGTGCACGCCCCGATTGCGGACGAACGGAGCCTGGAAGACGAGTTGAATGCGCTGCTGGGCGCCATGACTTCCCGCACGGCGCCGGCGGCCAGCGAGCCTGTCACGGCTCAGCCGGCTGTCGCTGCCCCGCCGCCTGTTGCCCAGCCTGCCGAGGAACCGGCCGACCTTGTCGGCGACCTCGACTGGGATCTTGACGAAACCACGCCTGAGCAGAATCGACATGTTGGCACGGCCCAAGCGGCCGACGCGGATATTGACGATCTTATGCTTGATGAACTCCAGGATCCGAACTCGGACACCATTGGCGATGTCGATTTCGACGATGATGCGTTGGACGCGGCTTTGGCCCAGGGCCTTGATCCGCGTGACGAAGCCGCTCCCCGGGACAATTCGGCGGATTCTTTCGATTGGCTTGCGGAGCGTTCCCAACCGACAGAGCCGACGCGTTCGTGGAGCCGCGTGACGCCGGTTCCGCAGCAGCCGTCATTCAGCACGCAGCCTACGTTTAGCGCTCAGCCGGCCGCTTCGGTGGCATCATCCATGGCCGCAGCGCCGGCAGTCGCCGCCACGACGTCCTATGGTTCGTCCGAGCCGGTCGAAACCTTGGCTCCCGCTGCACCAGTATCGGCGCCGCAATCGCGCCAGCCGGCGCGTTACGAAGACATGCCCGATGTCGAGACGGTCGATGTGCCCGAGCGTGTCGTGGCGCTGGCGGACGATCTCGATATCCCCGAACTGCACTTCGAGGAAGACCAGCCGGCGTCGCCTGGCTATGACGATCTCGATGCCGAGTTCTCCAGCCTTCTCTCCGAGATGAACGCGGTGGAGGTCGCTGCCGCTCCCACAGGCAACGCGGCCGGCGCATCTTACGATGATGGCTCCTATGCCGCGGGCTTCAAGCCGGGCTATGACAGCCTCAAGCCGGGCTATGACGGGGTCAAGCCGGGCTATGAGGGGATCAAGTCGGGCTATGAGCCGGAAGCGCGAACCTATGCGGCGCGGCCGATGGAAATGTCTGCCCGCGCGGCGCCGCCTACGGGTTATGCCGACGCCTCGGGCTACGACCTCGACAACCTGCCGGGGAGCCAGCCGGCTTCCCAAGCCGATGATTTCACCGTCGATGAACTCGACTACGATCCCGAACTCGACGAGGAGATGGCTGTTCCGGGTCTCGGCGAGCGTGAGGCCGCAAGGCCGTCGCGCGGACGCGGCCTGTTCATCGCCGCGATTGTCGGCGCGGTCGCGGTCGCGGGCGGTCTCGGTGCCTTTGCGCTGTCCTTTGGCGGCAAGGGCGGCAGCGAAGCGCCCGTCATCGTCAAGGCCGACAACGCGCCGATCAAGGTCAAGCCGGAGAATCCGGGCGGCGCCGTGGTGCCCAACCAGGACAACAAGGTCTACGACGCGGTCAGGGGCGCCAAGCCCGCCGAGCCGGTCCAGGAAAAGCTGGTCACCAACACCGAAGAGCCGGTGGACGTGCAGGCGAAGGACCCGGCCCGCGCCATCGATCTTTCGCCGGACCAGAATGCAGCCGGCGCTGGAACCGATGTCGGCAACGCCGCGCCGATGGCCGGCGCCGCTTTGGCCGACAATACGGCGCCAACTCCCAAGTCCGAGGACCGCATCGCGCAGGTGCTGCAGGATGCAGACAAGGGCACAAATGCCGATGTCGTCGCCATTGCACCGCGCAAGGTGAGGACCATGGTGGTCAAGTCGGACGGTTCGCTGGTGCCGCGTGAAGATCCGGCGGCGCCCGCCGCTCCGCAAGTGGCCGCTACCGAGCCGGTCGATCCGGCGCCGCAGCATGTCGCCCCGGCGGCGCAAGCCGATGCCGACCAGACCGGTACCGTGGCGCCTGCCGCCGCCCAGGCGGACGACGAGCCGGCCCTCAAGCCGGTGGCCAAGCCGAAGGCCGAGGCCAAGGCCCAATCGGCCAACACGCCGGCAAAGGTTCCGCTCGCGCCGCAGCGTCCGTCCGACCAGCCGGTCGATGTCGTCGGCGAGGTCAAGCCCGATCAGGTTGCGTCCATCGATCCGGCATCGACCGCGGCCGGCGGTGGCTCGTGGTCGATGCAGATCGCCTCGCAGCCGACCGTCGAAAGCGCCCAGTCCAGCTATCAGGATCTGCAGCGCCGCTATGGCAGCGTGCTTGCCGGGCGTACCGCCAACATCGTCAAGGCCGAGATCGCCGGCAAAGGCACGTTCTACCGCGTGCGCGTTCCGGCCCAGTCACGCAATGACGCGATCAATTTGTGCACCAGCTACAAGGCCGCCGGCGGCAACTGCTTCGTCTCGCGCTAAAGCCGGAGCCAACCGATTGAAAGCCGGCGCGGTCACCGCGCCGGCTTTTTTCATGGGGAAAGCATATCCGGCGTTGCCGTGGATGAATCCCTGGCGATTCCCTTTGATCGCACAAAGCCCTAAACTGCCGACATGACCGAATCAAAATCCATGATCCTCGGCTGCGCCGGGAAATCGCTCACCCGCGAAGAAATCAATTTCTATCGCAATGAATGCCCGTGGGCCTTCATCCTGTTTGCGCGCAACATCGGCGAGACCGAACAGATCCGCGATCTGGTCGCCGAGATGCGAGACTGCATAGGGCGTCCGGACGCGCTGGTGTTCATCGATCAGGAAGGCGGCCGTGTGCAGCGCTTGCGGCCGCCGCTGGCGCCGAATTATCCCGCCGGCGGCGCGCTGGGCGCGCTGTGGCGCGACGATCATGATGCCGGCGCCCGCGCGGCCTGGCTGATGGCGCGGCTGCATGCTTTCGATCTGTTACGCTACGGCATCACAGCCGATTGCCTGCCGGTGCTCGACGTGCCGATCGAAGGCGCCAGCGATGTCATCGGCGCGCGTGCCTACGGCAAGGACCCGCGACCCGTGATCGAGCTCGGCCGCGCAGCCGCGGAAGGGCTGATATCGGGCGGCGTGCTGCCGGTCATGAAGCATATTCCGGGCCATGGACGTGCCTTTGCCGACACGCATTTTGAACTGCCAGTGGTCAATGCCTCGCTCAGTGATCTGCAGCGGCATGATTTCGCCCCGTTCAAGGAGCTTAGCCATCTGCCGATGGCGATGACTGCGCATGTCGTCTACAGCGCGATCGACCCTAACAATCCGGCGACCACCTCCGGCAAGGTCATCGACGAGATCATCCGGCGCGAAATCGGCTTCGACGGACTGCTGATGAGCGACGACACATCGATGAAGGCACTTTCTGGGGATTTCCCGACAAAGGCGGCCTCGATCCTTGCGGCGGGCTGCGATCTGGTCCTTCACTGCAACGGCGTTTTCGAGGAGATGGCCGGCATCGCATCGCGCACCACTGGGCTTGAGGGCACGTCGCTGGAGCGCGCCAAGCGGGCGCTGACCTATATAAAGGACCGTGACACGGTCGAAGAAACCGAAATACGCGCCGAATTCGCCACCTACTTCGATGCGGTGGCATAGCAAGGGAAAGTGACAGGCAGTGGCGGAGACATTGGAAAGCAAGGCCGCGAAGGCCGCACCGATGGACCGTCTGTGGGCCGAAAATGACGATTCACGCGTCACCGGCGACCCGTCGCTGGTCGTCGACGTGGCCGGCTTCGAAGGTCCGCTCGATCTTCTGCTGCATCTTGCCCGCACCCAGAAAGTCGATCTGGCGCGCATTTCGATCCTGGCGCTGGTCGAGCAATATCTGACCTTTGTCGAGACGGCGAGGGCGCTCAGGCTGGAGCTTGCCGCCGACTATCTGGTGATGGCGGCATGGCTGGCCTTCCTCAAGTCCAAGCTCCTGATCCCCAAGCAGCCAGGCGACGAGGGCGAAAGCGGCGAGGAACTGGCGGCGGTGCTGCAGTTCCGACTGAAGCGGCTGGAAGCCATGCGCGACGCCTCGGCGCGTCTGGTCAACCGCAACCGGCTCGGCCGCGACGTGTTCGCGCGCGGCATGCCGGAAATGGTCATCATCGAAAAGCGCAACGCCTATTCTGCCTCGCTCTACGATCTCTTGACCGCCTATGCCCAGCAGCGCCAGAAGCAGGCGATCAACAATGTGACCATCGCCAGGCGCGGTGTCTGGTCGCTCAAGGACGCGCGCGACATCCTGACCCGCCTTGTGGGAGCCGTGAGCGACTGGACGACGATGGAGAGTTTTCTGATCGCGTACATGACCAGTCCCGAGGAGCGGCGCACGGCGATCGCGAGCTCGTTCGCTGCCACGCTGGAACTGGTGCGCGAAGGCAAGATGGATGTGCGGCAGGATCAGACGTTCGCGCCGATCTACCTGCGCGGCCGAACGCAGACAATCAAGGCAGTCGAGGTGGCATCATGAGCGAACGCGCCAACGCTTCGGTTGTCCCGTTCAAAGTCGGCGATGAACCCGAAGAGGGCCCGCTTTCCCAGGATCCGGCCGAGCAGCAGCTACAAAACCCGGCCGAGCGACTGCATCTGGCCGAGGCTGTGCGCATGGCCGAGGCGATCGTGTTCGCCAGCGCCGAACCCGTCAGCGAAAAGCAGCTTGCGGCACGCCTGCCGGACGGCATCAACATCGCCCTGGCCATGGCCGAACTGCAGCAGATCTATGCGCGACGCGGCGTCAATCTGGTGCGTGTCGGCGATGCCTGGGCGTTCCGCACCGCCGGCGACCTGGCTTTCCTGATGAGCAGGGATACCGTCCAGCAAAGGAAGCTCTCCCGCGCGGCCCTCGAAGTGCTGGCGATCATCGCCTATCACCAGCCGGTGACGCGTGCCGAGATCGAGGACATCCGCGGCGTCGAAACCTCGAAAGGCACGCTCGACACGCTGCTGGAAACGGAATGGGTGCGCATGCGCGGTCGGCGAAAGACACCCGGACGCCCGGTCACCTACGGCACCACGGAGACCTTCCTCGACCATTTCGCGCTGGAAGAGATCCGCGATCTTCCCGGCATGGAGGAACTGAAGGGGGCCGGCCTGCTTTCGGGCCGCATGCCGTCGAATTTCTCCATTCCGCAGCCGCCGGCCGATCCCGATGCATTGACCGACGACGAGGATGCGCTGACCGATATCGATCTCGAGGAACTCGGCCTGCTGACGCCGCGCGTCACGGAAGATTGACTGGCGTTGGCGGCCGATCTGTCGAGGATGCGCGGATTCGTAGCGGGGCCGCCACGTCGAAAATGCGTGACATCCGCCACCCTTTCATAAACTCTGTCGCAGTTGTGTTTGAATCCCAACGCGAAAACGCATAGATCATCGCCAGGGAAAACATTCGAGAGAGATTTGCTATGGGTTCATTTTCGATTTGGCACTGGATGATCGTGCTGGTGATCGTGCTTTTGGTGTTCGGCCGCGGCAAGATTCCCGAGCTGATGGGCGACATGGCCAAGGGCATCAAGAGCTTCAAGAAGGGCATGGCCGACGACGACGTTGCCGAAGACAAGCGCACCGTCGAACATCGTGCCGACGAGACCGTTGCGGCCGCGAAGGAAAAGGCCAGCAAGAGCTGAGCCCAAAGGTTCTAGTCGGAACAGAGTGTCATGTTTGAAGTCGGCTGGACCGAAATGCTGGTCATCGCGATCGTCATGATCGTGGTCGTCGGGCCCAAGGATTTGCCCAATATGCTGCGCACCTTCGGCCGCACGACGGCGAAGCTGCGCGCCATGGCATCCGATTTCCAGAAACAGTTCAACGAGGCGCTGAAGGAAGCCGAGCTCGACGACGTCAAGAAGTCCGTCGACGAGCTCAGGGGCATGAGCCCGATGGCCGAGATCAGGAAGCAGCTCAATCCGTTCGAACAGGCCGCGGCCGACGTTCGCTCCGGCGTCGACGCGGCGATGAAGCCGAAGCCGGCAGCCGATCCGGCAACGCCAGCCGCTTCGACCCCGCAGGCGGCCGAGCCGCTGAAGAACGGTGCAACGACCATGCCCGGCGTCAACGGACCGGAAGCAGCGCCGGCAGCGCCGATTTTCCCGGCGATGACCGACGAATCGGTGGTGACGTCATCGGTGCCGACGACACCCGTCGTGGCGCCGAAGGCGTCCACGGCGAAGAAGGCAGCCAAGCCTGCACCGTCAAGGGCGACGCCGGCTATAAAGGCTTCGGCAAATGGCGCTAAAGCTCCTGCAAAAACGGTCACCGCTAAGGCCACGCCTGCGCCCAAGGTGCCAGCGAAGCCGGTGACGGCGGCAATGCCTGAAACGCCCAGGGCCAAGACGCCCGCTGCGGCCAAGGTGATCGCGTCCAAGACCGTAGCGACCAAGACGGGGGCGAAAATCGAACCGAAACCTGCTGCGGCCAAGAAGCCGGCGGCCAAGAAGACGGCTGGAGCCGCCAAGTGAGCGTTTCGGACACCGAAAAGGACGAGATCGAGAAATCGTCGGCGCCGCTGATGGAGCATCTGATCGAGCTGCGCCGGCGGCTGATCTGGTCGCTGGGCGGTTTCTTCGTTGCCTTCCTGGTCTGTTTCTTCTTCGCCAAGAAGCTGTTCAACCTTCTGGTCGTCCCGTTCAAATGGGCGACGCAGTGGGCAGGCCTCGATCCGCACAAGGTCGAGCTGATCTACACGGCGCCGCAGGAATTCTTCTTCACGCAGGTCAAGCTCGCCATGTTCGGCGGCATGGTGATCGCCTTTCCGCTGATCGCCACGCAGATCTACAAATTCATCGCGCCCGGCCTCTACAAGAACGAGCGCAACGCCTTCCTGCCGTTCCTGATCGCGTCGCCAATCCTGTTCCTGATGGGTGCGTCGCTGGTCTATTTCTTCTTCACGCCGATGGTGATGTGGTTCTTCCTCGCCATGCAGCAGGCCGGCACCGACGATCAGGTGCAGATTTCGCTGCTGCCAAAGGTGTCGGAATATCTCAGCCTGATCATGACGCTGATCTTCTCCTTCGGCCTGGTGTTCCAACTGCCGGTGGTGACCAGCCTGATGACACGCGTCGGCATGCTGTCGTCCAAGGGGCTGGCCGAGAAGCGCAAATGGGCGATCGTCATCGCCTTCGTCGTCGCGGCGGTGCTGACGCCGCCCGATCCGATGAGCCAGATCGGCCTCGCCATTCCGACCATCCTTCTGTACGAGGTCTCCATCTGGGCTGCCCGGCTGATCGAGCGCGATCAGGAAAAGCAGCGCGTGGCACGCGAGAAGCAGGACGCGGCGGAAGAGGTCGCCGAGAAGAAGCCGGCGGACGCGTCCTCCACCTGAACGGCGCCGCCGCGTCTGGCCAGCCTCGATAGGAATTTTTTCTTGACCTGGTGAGGGCAGCTATGCTATGATTCTCGGTATGGTGCCGACTTGCGCCAGCGACCCGCCGTAGAGGCGGGTTTTTCATTTCAGGCTCTCCTCCGCCCTCAGCCGAAAGCGCGTCAAAGCGTGATCGCATGCTTGCGTTCCCCATGCCCCATCTTGCATCGATCGAGGATGCGGTTTACGCCCTCTGGCTGAAACGCATCGCACTGAAAGCGATGCGTTTCACTTTTGTTTGAAGCATGTCGTTGTCCCAAACCGCTGCGCACTTTGGGCGACATGCTACCCCGGAGCGTTCAAACCATGCTTGACATCAAATGGATTCGCGACAACCCGAAGGCCCTTGTCGAGGCGCTGGTGAAGCGCTCGTGGTCGGCTGACGAGGCGCAGTCCACGGTCGGCGGGCTGATCGCCTCGGACGAGGCGCGGCGCGAACACGTTACCGAGCTACAGACCAAGCAGGAGCGCCGCAATGCCGCGTCGAAGGAGATCGGCAACGCCATGCGTTCGGGCGATGCCGCCCTGGCCGAGACGCTGAAAGCCGAAGTCGGCGAGATCAAGGTCTTCATCCAGAACGGCGAGGCGCGCGAACGCGAGCTCGACAAGGCGCTGAACGATGCGCTGGCGGTGCTGCCCAACGTACCGTTCGACGACGTGCCTGTCGGCAAGGACGAGCACGACAATGTCGTCAAGCACATCGTCGGCAAGGTACCGACGCGGCCGAACTGGGTGAAGGAGCACTTTGAGATCGGCGAAGCGCTCGGCATGATGGATTTCGAGCGCGCGGCAAAGCTGTCGGGCTCGCGCTTTACGGTGCTGAAAAGCGGACTGGCGCGGATGGAGCGCGCGCTCGGCCAGTTCATGCTGGACCTGCATACGACCGAACACGGCTACGAAGAAGTGATCCCGCCGTTGATGGTCAAGGATAATGTTTTGTTCGGCACCAACCAATTGCCGAAGTTCGAGGAAGATCTGTTCTTCACGCCGCACGGGGAGGGCAGGCTTGGCCTGATCCCCACCGCCGAAGTCCCGCTCACCAACCTGGTGCGGGAAGAGATCACCGCGCATGAAAAACTGCCGCTGCGCTACACCGCGCTGACGCCGTGCTTCCGTTCGGAAGCGGGTTCGGCCGGGCGCGACACGCGCGGCATGCTGCGCCAGCATCAGTTCTACAAGGTCGAGCTGGTGTCGATCACCGATCAGGAATCGTCACTTGCCGAGCATGAGCGGATGACGCAATGCGCCGAGGAAGTGCTGAAACGGCTCGGCCTGCCGTTCCGCACCATGACGCTGTGCACCGGCGACATGGGTTTTGGCGCACGCAAGACCTATGACATCGAGGTCTGGCTGCCCGGCCAGAACGCCTATCGCGAAATCTCGTCCTGCTCGGTGTGCGGCGATTTCCAGGCACGCCGCATGGACGCCCGCTACAAGGACAAGGACGGCAAGGGCAACCGCTTCGTCCACACGCTCAACGGCTCGGGCACAGCCGTCGGCCGCGCGCTCATCGCCGTCATCGAAAACTACCAGAACGAGGATGGCAGCGTAACCATTCCTGAAGTGCTGCGGCCTTACATGGGCGGTCTGGAAAAGATCGAAGCGAAATAATGCGTATCCTCCTGACCAATGACGACGGCATTCATGCCGAGGGCCTGGCGTCGCTCGAACGCGTCGCACGTACGCTGTCCGACGATGTCTGGGTGGTGGCGCCCGAGCAGGACCAGTCCGGCTATGCGCATTCGCTGTCGATCTCGGAGCCGCTGCGGCTGCGCAAGATTGGCGAGAAGCATTTTGCCGTGCGCGGCACGCCGACCGATTGCGTCATCATGGGCGTCAAGAAGATCCTGCCTGGCGCACCCGACCTGATCCTGTCCGGCATCAATTCGGGCGCCAACATCGCCGACGATGTCACCTATTCCGGCACCGTCGCCGGCGCCATGGAGGGCGCGCTGCTCGGCATTCGCTCGATCGCGCTCAGCCAGGGGTACAGCTATGTCGGCGAAGATCGCGTCGTGCCCTACGAGACGACGGAGGCGCTGGCGCCGGCGCTGCTGAAGAAACTTGTCGCGACGCCATTGCCGGACGGCGTGCTGCTCAACGTCAATTTTCCCAACTGCACGCCCGAGGAAGTCGCAGGCACGGTGGTCACCTCGCAGGGCAAGCTCGTGCACTCCCTGTGGGTCGACGAGCGCCGTGACGGGCGCGGCCTGCCTTACTACTGGCTGCGTTTCGGCCGCGAGCCGGTCGAAGGCAAGCAAGGCACCGACCTCTACGCCTTGCGCAACCGGCTGGTGTCGGTGACGCCGCTGCAGCTCGACCTTACCGCCCATGAAATCCGTGACCAACTGAGCAAGGCGCTCGCATGAACCAGGGCCTCCCGATCGACGACCGCGAAGGTTTTGCCGCCTTTCTGCTGCGTCTGCGCGGCCGGGGGACTGTGCCGAAGGCGCTGATCGCGGCCTTCGAGGCGACGCCGCGGCGCGGCTTCCTGGCGGCCCAGTTCCATCAGATCGCCTGGTCGGACCGCATGCTGCCGATCGAATGCGGCGAGGCGATCGAAGGCGCCGACATGCAGGCGGCGGTGATCGCCGCACTCACCATCGAGCAGGGCAACCGCGTGCTCGAGATCGGCACCGGCTCGGGCTACACCTCGGCGGTGATGTCGCGGCTGGCCGCTCGGGTCATCACCACCGATCGCTACAAGACGCTCGCCGAGCAGGCGCGGCAGCGCTTCGAGGCGCTCGGCATCGGCAATGTGATCGTGCGCCACGCCGATGGTTCCGGCGGGCTGCCGAATGAAGGGCCATTTGACCGCATCGTCGCCTGGGCTGCCTTCGACAGCCTGCCGCGTTTCCTGCTCGACCAGTTGTCGAGCGGCGGTATCGTCATCGCTCCGATCGGCCCCGAAGAGGGCGAACAGGTGCTGGCCAAGCTGACCAAGGTCGGCAGCCGCTTCGAGCGCGAAGACATCGGCCTCGTTCGCCTGCAGCCGATCCTGCGCGGTGTTGCCGCTATTATCTAGCGCGGATGTCGATGTTCGGCCGCGTCGTGCGCCCGTCTTCGACCCCGGCTGGCCTGACCCGAAATCTTCGCACGGCTCGCTCTCTAATATTTTAAGAAAAATTGCGTCGGATTCCATGAGGTTAACCGTCGAGTAACATTAACGCGCTTTAATCATGCCTAGTTTGTACCGGGTATGTGCGGGTTAGTGCGATGCAACTCAGTGTTTTGAAGACAAACGGTCGCAATCTGGCGCGAGGCTGCGCCATTCTGATGGTCGCGGGTGCTGCTGCGGGGTGCAGTTCCCAGGTTTCGCGGTTCAATGGCGTCGACGACGTCTTTACATCCTCGACCAACAATCAGCGCGCCATCATCAACAAGCAGGATGCCGTACAGCAGCCCTATCCGGGCGATGTCGCCGCCGCTCCGATCGATGGCAGCCATACACAATCGGTCAGCCGCTCCAGCCTCGAGCCGGTCTCGACGCGGCCGCTGCCGCCGCCCGTTGCCCAAGCGCAGCAGGCGCCGGCATCGAAGCCGGTGCGCACCGCATTGGCCCCGGCACCGCATGTCGACAGGACCACGACCGGCACCGTCGCTCCGGCGGCGTCGCCTTTCAAGGTTTCGCAACCTGACGAACCCCGCGTGGCTGCTTCCGGCACTCCGCATGCAACCGAGATCGTCGTCAGGGACGGCGAAACGATCGGCGGCCTGGCGCAGCGCTACAAGGTGCCGTCCGACGTGATCATGAAGGTCAACGGGCTGAGCGCGACCAAGGGGCTAAAGACCGGCCAGAAGCTGGTCATCCCGGCCTATGCCTATTCCAGCAAGAGCGAGGCGAAGGTCGCGGATGCCAAGCCGGCGAAAGACGGCAAGCACAACCTGCCGGCCACTGCGCCGGACAAGGTCGCCGTTCTGCCGCAGCAGCCGAAGCCTAAGGAAGGCAAGTCCGCCGCTCAGGTCGACGCGTCGGCCGCAGCAAACCAGCCCAAGGAGCCCAAGCCGCAGGTTGCCAAGACGACCGGCGCTGCTGGGACCTACACGGTCCAGTCGGGCGACACGATGTCTTCGATTGCCAGGAAGACCGGCGTCGGCGTCGTTGCCCTAAAGCAGGCCAACGGGATGAAGGACGGACTGCTCAAGATCGGCCAGACCCTGAAGGTGCCGGCCGGCGGAACCGCGACCGTCGCCGCTGCCAAGCCGGCCAAGGTCGATCCGGTGACGACGGCCACCACGCAGCCCGCGGCAAAGACCACGCCGTCTGAAACGCTGGCGTCCTACACGCCGCCGAAAAAGGATTCGAAGGTCATCCAGCAGGCCGAGGCCGACGATGCCGTCGCGCCTGATGCCACCGGCATCGGCAAGATGCGCTGGCCGGTGCGCGGCCGCGTGATTTCCGGTTTCGGCTCGGGCAAGGACGGCGTCGATATCGCCGTGCCGACGGGCACACCGGTCAAGGCGGCCGAGAACGGTGTCGTCATCTATGCCGGCGACGGCCTCAAGGAATTCGGCAACACGGTGCTGGTGCGCCACGAGAACGGCCTGGTCACCGTCTACGGCCATGCCAGCTCGATCGAGGTGCAGCGCGGCCAGAAGGTCAAGCGCGGCCAGGAGATCGCGCTGTCGGGCATGAGCGGCACGACGGACTCGCCGAAGCTGCACTTCGAAGTGCGCAAGAATTCGGCGCCAGTCGATCCCTCCGGTTATCTCGAATAGTCGGGGCTGTTTCGAATAGAAGAAAAAAAGCAATTTGCGGGCCGTCTGACCTCCAGTCCGGCCCGCCGGCTCAGCCCGTTCCGAAAGGAGCGGGCTTTTTCAGTTCCGGTGCGACGCGCCAGTCTTCAAGCTTCAAAGATGGTCGCGCAGAGTGTCGGCGATCATGACGCCAAGGCTGCTGGCCTTGACGCCGAGAAGCGTCTCCGCGTCGGAGGAATCGACCAGCAAGGGTTTGTCGAAGAGATAGCTCATCTCGATAAGCTCATGCATGCCCAATGCTTCCACTTCGGAGATGGAATAGGAGCGTGTTTCTGGAATTTCACGGTGAAGCATTGCCGCGGTCGCCCGGATGAGTTCCCGGGATGGGGCGTGTTGCGATGGAACATGGAACGCCCGTCCCCATTCGCCCGTGTAGCGCGAGGCAGCGACCAGTGTCCTGGCCACGTCCTTCGTGAAGGACCAGGCGTGAGTTGCGTCGAGGTCGCCAATGAAAGCCGTCGGTTTCCCCTCGAGTATGGAGGGCAGCGCGACCAGTGAGAAAGAGCTGATCGCGCCATGTCCAAGATAATCGCTGGACCGCACTTCGACGGCCGGCACGTCCGCACGGACCGCCCGCTGCCACATGATCGTCCGGGCGGTTCCTTTCTTCGAAGTCGGATCCAGAGACAGGTCGGAGTGAAGCGGGCTTTCGGCATCTTTGCCATAGCCATAGAGATTTCCGAGCACCACAAGCTTCGCGCCGACCGCTTCGGCAGCCCGCACGGTGCCGTCGATGATTGGGAAGAAGTCGGTCGGCCAGCGGTGATAGGCGGCCATGGCGCACATGAAGATCGCGTCGGCGTTTCGGCTGATACGCGCCAGTTCCGCGGCATTGGTGGCGTCGGAGTGCACGGTCCGGACGTTTTGCAGCGCGTTCGAACCGACACTCCGGCTCGTCAAGACAACATCATGGCCTTCTTCGCCCAGAAGCCGCGCGGTCTCGCGACCAACCGGGCCTGCTCCCACAACAACATAGAAACTCATGGCATAACCTCTCATCCAAGTTTTATGGAGAGGCGTAGGTACATAGCCACGGCATTGAAAATCGCGCGGGAATTGCCAAGTCTTGAACAGGTTTTGCCATGAATCGAGAAAGCATGCTCTCGCAAGTCGCCCCGGCCCGATCCCCGTCCGACGTAACATTGGCCTCCCGGCATGTCGAAGCCGGGGTCCATCGTCTGCTCCGGGCGCCACACCATCGCATCATGGTGCATGCAAGTGCCGCGACGCGCTCCTACTGCCATGAGGTTCGACGATATTTCGTCAGGCGCGCCGGCGATATCGACCTGGTGCCCGCCGGTCAGGAGGGTGGGTTCGAGGCTGAGACCCCGTTCGACACGATCGAGATCGCGTTACAACCGGCCTTGATGGAAAGGGTGGCAGCCGAACTTGGCGGCAAGGCGCGCGCATTGCCGCTCGGCACACGTCACCTGCTTCGTGACCAGCGCATCGAACACCTCGCGCGAGCACTGGAGAGCGATCTCAATGCGAAGTCGCCGAGCGGGTCGTTGTTTGCCGACAGCATCGGCGCCGCGCTCGCTGTGAGGCTGCTTGGCCTCGGTGAACCTGATATCGATCGCGCGAGCCGGCTGTCGGATACTCAGCTCAAGCGCGTGCTGGAGCATATCGAGGTTGCGCTGCACGAACCCCTGTCGATCCATCGACTGAGCCGGGTTGCCGGCGCCAGCAGTTCGCACTTGCGGACATGGTTCAAGGCGGCGACGGGCTTCACCCTGCACCGCTACGTGCTACGGCGTCGCGTCGAACGCGCACGCGTCCTGCTGCAGCAAGGCGATCTCAGCACAAGCGAGGTGGCGGAATTGACGGGCTTCGCGCACCAGTCACATCTGGCGCATTGGATGCGGCGTGAGATCGGCCAAACGCCGCGTGATTTGCGGCGGTCGCAGCCGCCCAAATGATCTTGTCATCGGATGGCGTTGGCGACGCTATCCAACGCATCAGTCCTTCAGCGGTTTGCCGAGCCGGCCAGCCAAATCCTGGGTGAACTGCCAGGCGACGCGGCCCGAGCGGCTGCCGCGCGTCGTCGCCCATTCCAATGCTTCGGCGCGCAGCGTGTCGGGATCGATTGTCAGCCCGTGATGGCGGACATAGCCGTCGATCATGTCGAGATACTCGTCCTGCGAACATTTGTGGAAACCGAGCCACAGCCCGAAGCGGTCGGACAGCGACACCTTTTCCTCGACCGCTTCGGACGGGTTGATCGCGGTCGAGCGTTCATTGTCGATCATGTCGCGGGGCAACAGATGGCGGCGGTTCGAGGTGGCGTAGAAGATGACATTGGCTGGACGGCCCTCGACGCCGCCTTCGAGCGCTGCCTTGAGCGATTTGTAGGAGGTGTCGTCATGGTCGAAGGAGAGGTCGTCGCAAAACAGGATGAAGCGGAAGGGCGCCGCCTTCAGCAGACCCATCAGCTTCGGCAGCGTGTCGATGTCCTCGCGGTGGATCTCGATCAGCTTCAACGGCAGGTCGGACCTGGCCTTGGCGTTGATTTCCGCATGCACGGCCTTGACCAGCGACGATTTGCCCATGCCGCGCGCGCCCCACAACAACACATTGTTGGCCGGGTAGCCGGCAGCGAAGCGTTCGGTGTTGTCGACAAGGATGTCGCGGACGCGGTCGACGCCACGGATCAGTCCGATGTCGACGCGGTTAACCCTGTGCACCGGTTCCAGATAGCCCGGATCGGCCTGCCAAACGAAGCAATCGGCCTCGCGGAGGTCGGTTTGGGGCACCGGCGGCGGGGCAAGGCGGCTCACCGCTTCGATCAGCCGGTCGAGTTTCTGGTTCAGGGCCTCAATGCTGCTGTCGGTCATGTCTGTCTTTTGTTTTCGCGTTTTTGATGTCTTGGGGCGTGAAGCTGCCCGATTTCGCCTGATACAAAACCGGTTGCAACCTTTTGTTCGAGCATAATTTTTTGCGGAAACCGGCTCGCGCTTTTTGCGATCCTGCTCTAACACGGCTCAACAGGCCGGAAAAGCAGCCGATTTGGCCGGCCGCGCAGTTGCATTGACAACTTTACCGACTATATTCCGGCCAAATTTCAAGGGGCCGCCAAATTGGCGGCTGTTTTCAAAATTCAGGAGTACCTCGATGTTCGTGACACCGGCATACGCCCAAGGCGTCGGCGCTTCTCCCGATATGTTCCAGTTCATCAATATTTTGCCGTTTGTCCTGATTTTCGTGATCATGTATTTTCTGATCATCCGGCCGCAGCGCACGCAGCTGAAGAAGCGCGGCGAGATGCTGGCCGCGGTCCGTCGCGGCGACACGGTCGTCACCGGCGGCGGCTTCGTCGGCAAGGTGACCAAGGTGATCGACGACAACGAGCTCGAGGTCGACCTCGGCAATGGCTTGAAGGTGACGGCGCTGCGC
>NZ_RZRO01000041.1:46822-52360 GCF_003997975.1 Mesorhizobium sp. M7A.F.Ca.US.005.03.1.1 | reverse complement strand
CGCGCGCGGCGTTGCGGAACCGCCGCAATAAAGCACGGCGTCATGTTCGGCGAGCAGCTCGGCAACCGGCTTGTCGACGCCGACATTGACGCCGCAATGGAAGGTGACGCCCTCGCCCTGCATCTGCTCGATGCGCCGGTCGATATAGTGCTTCTCGATCTTGAAGTCGGGAATGCCGTAACGCATCAACCCGCCGGGCCGGCTCTCGCGCTCATAGACATGGACGTCGTGGCCGGCGCGGCCGAGCTGCTGGGCAGCCGACATGCCGGCCGGGCCGGAGCCGATGACGGCGACGCGCTTGCCGGTCTTCTTCTCCGGCGGATAGGGCCTGATATGGCCGGTCTCGTAAGCCTTGTCGGCGATCGCCTGCTCGACCGTCTTGATGGCGACGGGGATGTCCTCGAGGTTCAGCGTGCAGGCTTCCTCGCAAGGTGCGGGGCAGATGCGGCCGGTGAACTCCGGGAAATTGTTGGTCGAATGCAGGTTGCGGATCGCATTGTCCCAGTCGCCATTGTAGACGAGGTCGTTCCAGTCCGGGATCTGGTTGTGGATCGGGCAGCCCGTCGGCCCATGGCAGAACGGAATGCCGCAATCCATGCAGCGCGCGGCCTGTTTCTCGACCTCTTTGTCGGACATCGGCAGCGTGAATTCGCGGAAATGCCGGATGCGGTCGGAGGCCGGCTGGTACTTGTGCACCTGCCGGTCGATTTCGAGAAAGCCTGTTACCTTGCCCATAGTCCAGTTCCTGCTGTCCAGATGGTGCGCCTGGCGACGCCCTGCAGCTGGATCAGATGGGGCATCCCGTCCACACATGGGCCGCACCAAGTTGCCCAAAATTCGACTATGTACACTTGCCGGGCTCAAAGCTCGTGAGGGGCTCGCCATGCAGCCAGTTCTCGACTCTAATCGAAGGAGCCGGGGACTCCATCTGCAATACCACGTTGCGGTCCAAAGCTATTTCCAAAGGTTTCTGCACGAGCTGGTTTCCTCTCAGAGACGGCACACGGGTTCAGGGAGGAGCGCATCGCTCGTCTTGCCCCATTGAGTGCAGTCACAGTCACTCAGTCTCAAAAGCCATGCCAACGCGCTCAGCGCGCAGTTAGCGCCCATTGCTTCGAAAAACCTCGTCAGTGCCCAGATGTTGGTTGTAATGAACCTGACATTTGTCTGACGCTGTCAGCTTTTGGACACGCGATCACGCGCTTCGTGCCGCCAGATGGCCAGGCCGAGCCCTGTGTTGCCAGCGGTCGCTTCGATGATTGTACCGCCCCGCGCGTGCCACGCTGTTCGGCATTAACGATCATCGACAACGCAATGCGATCCTTGATCGATCCGCCGGGATTCTGGCTTTCGATCTTGACGAAGCGACGACACCTGCCGGTATCGAATCTCTTCAGTTCGACGACCGGCGTCTCCCCAATCAGATCGAGCACTGACAAATGGCGGACGCAGGCGAGAGGACGCCTTTGTCGACGGTCGGCGGAACATCTCGAGGCTCATGCGGCTGCGGTCTCCAGAATGTCGGCATAGTGCCGTTGCGCAATATCGGGATGCGAGCGCAGTCGGCTCTTCAGCAGTTGCGGAACAGGGGATTGTCGGGGTCGCTGGCGGGGCACCCGCTTCGGCAGCCAGTTCAGGCGGCAGGTCAAGAAACCGTATGTCGGCATCAAGCCGCGCGCCGAAGAAGAAGGGAATAGAAACAGTGCCCTTCGAAAGACCCAGGGCGACGGAAATCATTGCATCGGGCGAGTTCATGCGCCTGAAGCAGCGCTGGCTGCAACTGCTTCATAGCGACAGGCGGGCGGAGACTCTAGCGGGGCTTTCGCCGCTTGGTTGATTGAGGCTCTCGACGAAGCCACTAAGATTCGGCGGCCGATAATAGCTTGCTGCTCATTGGGACGCCGACCAACGCCGGGATTGAGAAAGGCAACCCTGCCCCACAAGGCGGGTGTCACACGTGCGGTGCGTCCGCTCGTCGCGCCGGATGGTCTTTGAGACCTGGGTTCACGGCTATTCAGATGCACCCCTGTCGGCTTTTCGGTGCAGGCCGCCAGGCGGCGTGTTGCAGCAGCGGTAATTAGTTTGAGAGCGTGCGAGCACGGGCTGCATAGTGAGATCATTTGCCGGCGTGGGGACCAAGGTGTGGCGCAGCCTTAGAGAACTCAACACCGAGACCGGAGCAACGGAGACGGCTCTTTCGTCGAGACAGTTTAATTGGAAGGCCGAGAAGCACCGGCTGGGTAGCGTCACGCCGCATCATTCTTTGCGGAGCTGGAGCGCGCGGGATCGCTGGAGCGGCTGGTGAAAGCGGTTGCCGGGGCGCACGCCAACAACAACACGTGAGCTGGCGCCTCGTGTGGCAAAAGGAGGGGGCGAGAGCCCATGGCCTGCAATGAAGCGATCAAGCATTGCGATCGTGGAACCAAGCTGCCTAGTCGACCATCCGGACCGCGGCCTTCAAGCCAGCTCGCCTTGGAATCGGCCTTCCAGGAATCACCGTCAAGGCCGACTCACGACCTTTTCGCCATGAGCCGCGAAGAGGGCATTCCGCCGGAAGCCGATGGCTGCCTTCTCTCGTTCATCGACGGCTATGTGGTGAGCGGCCATGTGCCGGTCGGCACGGTCAACAAGCTCTTGACCGAGCGGCCCGACATCAAAGGGCATGACGCTGCCCGGCATGCCGATGGGCTCCCCCGGCATGAGTGGCACGAAGGAAGCGCCCTTCGAGATTCTCGAAATCCGAAAGTCTGACGCGACCGGCGGCATCTACGCCACGGAATAGGAGGCTTCGATGATGGAATGCATGAGCGGCATGATGATGTTCGGCACGGGCCTGGTGTGGCTGCTTGTCGTCGTCGTGCTCGTCCTCGGGACGGCCGCGCTGATCAAATACCTGTTCTCCAGCGGCGGCAAAGGAGAAGGGCGTCGGTCCTCTTATCGATGCGTGGCCGCGGCAGGCCTCGGATTGGTCTGGACATTGCCTTGGCTCGCCAACCGGATGGCCGCGCCCCGGCCGCGGCGATAGCGCTAGGCAAGACGGTTTTAGCCAGGCGAAGGTCAGCGCGATTGGAAAGCCCGCTGCCTTCGGGACGCATGCCGGCGCCGGGACCGGCCGCGGTCGTCGGCGGCGGCTACCAGAGCGACATGCCGGGCTTCGGGAATGTCCTCACCGACGAGGAGATCCGGGCCGTTCTGGCCTTCATCAAAAGCACATGGCCCGAGCGGGAACGCGCCTATCAGGCAGATGAGCCGCCGGGAGCGGGAGCAGACACAGTGAGACCAATCCTAGCCGCGGAGCCCTCGAACGCCCCCAACCGGAATGCATTGTCCATGAAAGCGAAACCGTCGCTTGCGATTCAATTTCTGGCGCTGATCCTCGGGACCTCCGCGCTGGCCCACCATCCGGGCGCCGATCTCGACAAGATGAGGGACAGCGCGGAGAGGTTCTTCCAGGCGATCGACGAGCAGGCCGCGCCGCCTTTCGAACTGGCCGACGCGGACGGAAGGGCCGTCCGCCTTCCGATCTCTCCGACAAGATCGTGGTGCTCTACTTCATGACGAGGTAACCTTGGAAGAAGAAGGCGACGGCCACTGGCGGCAGGATGGCAAGCACGCTGGCCGCAAAAAGCGGCCCATACTCATAGAAGCGGGCCGGTTCTGTCGCAAATCGTGCTTTTGGCCACAACTGGACGCTTTCGCGCGCTTATGGACCAGCTCACATGACAGGGCTCGACGTGCCCCGGGGTGGCGCCCTACTTCCACGCTCGCACTGTCACACTCCCGCCGAAAGGCGGGTTTAGTGAGTTATGGCAGTGACTGTGCCACCAGTCCAAACGTCGAGTTTCGCGGCAACTTCGACGCTTTCCTTAGCTGACTTGCCCAAAACCAGCGCGGCCAAAGCATACTGCTTGCCGCTCCCGATGGCATAATATTCACCTTTCACGGGATCACTTGGCAGCCAATTGCCGTCCAACAATACGGCTTCCCCATTTTTGCGCACTATCAGCGCCTCAAATTCAAAATTGTCGTCGTTGCGCGGCACAGGAATATCAGAAACATCCATGCCCTTCTCAACCCAGTCTCGAACGGCCTTTGGAATACCCAAGGACGAAGAGGAAACGCCGATGAGTGTGCCGTCGCATAAGCGAAACACCTTCGTTTTCTCACCGACGGATACTGAGTCAAAACCCAAGGCTCGGCCGTCGCCAGCCATGGTTCCGTTCCTGTAAGCTATTGTTGTCATTGGCACCCTTCTATCGCTGCATCAAACTTCAGGACCTTGCGCATGTCCCCTGTGTCAAGGTCACTGACCGACGGCCTATTTGCCTGATACACGATACAGGCTGCGCTCCTTGAGTTCGCGCACGGGTGGCCGTCATCTTGCCGCCTTCGCGCAATGCCTTGAACAGGCCGAGTCTGTCCCCCAGCGGGAATGACAACCACCTCCATGTCGTTGAAACGCAGGAAATCCGTCACTTTGCCTCGTCGGTAACGGGCGGAGCCGGAGCGGTCGTCACCGGGCAAGCGCGGTCGCAGTAGGTATCCTGGGCAGCCCGTCAGACATGGATGGCTTCGGTTGTGTCATGCGACTTCTTGTTGGTCGGTCACGTGTTTCCGGATAACCAGCATGCGCTGTGCCAAATGAGAAAACCATTTAAAGTCAATCCAGCAGATCTGACTGTATTCCGACATTGTCGGAAATTGGACATCGCCGAACGCGGGCGCTCGGGGCTTGTGATGATACTTGGGCGTGCTGCTTCGGAGGAGGGATGCGCCTCGTACCGGCCGCGAAGCCTTCCTGCATTTAAGGCGCCAGATCAATTGAACGCGATGCCGGGCAGCGTCGCAGCGGCTAAGCCAGCCACTCGCATTGCTCCCTGACAGGATGGTGCCGATCCTGCTGAGATCGCATGCTGGCGCGACGTTGCTTTGCGGCCACCGTCGCGCCTGCCCGTGAACTGTTCGCGCCTGTGCTCATGCTCGCCTTGACACCCTCGATGGGTCCATCCGGGATGGTCAACCATCCGGAACATAGCGGGCAGGCGGGCATCTTCACCAGCAGTCTCTGTGTCGCTCTCGTGGCGGCAAACAAGATCGAGGCTGGCGGGGTGATGATCAACGGTCCTCGAACCATCGATTTTGATCGCGGTGGCCGTTCAGTGCGTTCAAGCACGAGGCGCCGTTAGACGGCACCGCAGCATCATAGCGAAGTGCCATGCAGGACGACTCCCTGCAGCATCGTCTCGCGCAGCCAAACACTTGCCGGATCACTGTTGTGAACGGCCGGGCGTTTGACGGCCTGTGACGCGAAAAGGCAACGGAAGATCTAGCATTTATGGGGGAAATGTTTTTTCGGAGTGCTTGACCCGCAGGAAGGGCAGGGCATGACTGCCTATCGCCCGACCCGGCAAGGCCGCACTCATGACCGGCTGGGCTCGGTTAATCCTGCATGCCGCGCCCATGAGGTTACTTGTCCGGAGTGCGTCGAGCACAACGAGGAGATGTAGTTCACGATCTTTGAAAAGCGTGGTCAACCAT
>NZ_RZRO01000041.1:0-46722 GCF_003997975.1 Mesorhizobium sp. M7A.F.Ca.US.005.03.1.1 | reverse complement strand
GGCCGCACTCATGACCGGCTGGGCTCGGTTAATCCTGCATGCCGCGCCCATGAGGTTACTTGTCCGGAGTGCGTCGAGCACAACGAGGAGATGTAGTTCACGATCTTTGAAAAGCGTGGTCAACCATCCAAAGTGTGGATGCCTTTCATCGAAACAAACGATTTCATCAATGTTCTGGAATCCTGCATGGGCAGAAGCACCTGATGGACACCGATGCCCCCACTGCCTCATGGCGTGGCGAGCGTCTTAAGAAACCGCCCGAAAGGAGATTTTTCATGCGCTCTACCGGGCAGTGGAGTGCTGGGAAAGGGAGTTGCAACTGACCGGCCATGTCAAACTGTCCGACTTCTTCCGAGCCTATGGACAGACCGGGAGACGCGCACGTGTAGCGGCTCACATCGTCATACTGCACCTACGCCACACACCGGCCGGACCTGATCCGGCTTTATGAGCATTGGGCTTTGTCAGTTGCCCAAGCGTGATGGCTTTCGCGACGCGGCGCGCCTCAGGAACTGAGCCGCGTCCAGGTCGAAACGCGGGAAAGAAAGACAGGAAACAGAATGGCCGATCAATTCGCAACGGACGTCATTGCCCTGATCAAGAAACGCGCCGAGTCGGAGAGCGGTGAGGGAATGCCTGCGTCATTCGTCGGCGAGATAACAATCGCCACGGAACTGGACGCGCTCGGGTTCGATTCGCTGGGTTTGGCGGACGTCCTCTGGGATGTGGAGCAGGCCTACGGCATCAAGATCGACATGAACACGGCCGATGCCTGGTCCAATCTCAAGAATGTCGGCGACGTCGTGGAAGCCGTCCGCGGCTTGCTTGCGAAGGAGGCTTGAATGGACAGGCGCGTCGTTATCACCGGAGTGGGCGGCCTGTGCGGACTGGGCACCGACGCCGCCTCTATGTGGAAAGAGATGCGCGAAGGCCGCTCCGCCATCGGCCCGATCGCCAATTCCGAGCTTCATGACCTGGAGGGCATGACCGGCGCTGAGATCAAGGCGCTGCCCCAGCACGACATCAACCGGGGGCATCTCATCTCCATGGACCGCTTCAGCTTGCTCGCCGTGCTTGCAGCGCGCGAAGCCATGCGGCAGGCCGGACTTTCCTGCGACGAGGGGAATGCCCATCGCTTCGGCGCGACAGTGGGCGTCGGATTTACCGGTTCGTACGCAACAGAACAAACTTACCGCTCACTGCTTTTGGGTAGCGCAATCCGTGCTGAACTCTTCACTGGAGTAAAGGTGATGCCCAGCGCCGCTTCCGTCCATCTTAGCTTGAGCCTCGGCTTGCGCGGGCCGGTCTTCGGGGTGACCTCCGCATGTGCCTCGGCCAACCATGCGATCGCCTCGGCGGTGGACCAGATCAAGCTGGGCCGGGCCGACGTAATGGTTTCCGGAGGCAGCGACGCACCCTTCGCATGGGGCGTGCTGAAAGCATGGGAAGCAATGCGCGTGCTTTCACCCGATACCTGCCGGCCCTTCTCCGCCGATAGGAAGGGCCTGGTGCTGGGCGAGGGTGCGGGCATGGCCGTGCTGGAAAGCTACGAGCATGCCACGAGGCGTGGTGCCACAATTCTTGCCGAGATCGCCGGCGTCGGCCTTTCCGCCGATGCCTTCCACATTGCCGCGCCATCTGTCGAGGGGCCAGCGTCGGCGATGCGCGCCTGCCTTGCCGATGCCGGGCTGAATGCCGAGGACGTCGACTACCTCAACGCGCACGGCACCGGTACCAAGAGCAATGATCAGACTGAAACGGCGGCGATCAAGCGTGTGTTTGGAAACCACGCTTATTCGATGTCCATCTCTTCCACCAAGTCCACGCACGCGCATTGCCTCGGCGCAGCGAGCGCGCTTGAAATGATCGCCTGCGTGATGGCAATCCAAGAGGACGTCGTGCCGCCGACCGCCAACTATCGCGAGCCAGATCCCGCTTGCGACCTCGACATCACACCCAATGTGCCGCGGGAGCGCAAGGTGCGCGTCGCCATGAGCAACGCCTTCGCCATGGGCGGTACGAACGCAGTTCTGGCATTCAGGCAGGTGTAGAAGCCATGCAAGACGCCTCATTTGAGGTCACCTGTCGTATCTAGCTGCTTGCCGGACCACTATGTAAAGCGAGCGCTATTGGCTGCCTCTGCGATGCGGGAATTGGCAGCGGACGTCTCTCGATCAAACAGGCATCTTGCTTGTAGAATTCTTTTAATCGTGAAGCGGCGCGAGTGCGCTATCCGTTGAGGTGAGCAAGGCCGGCGCCCTGGGTGAGCGCTGGTGTCGGGTGGTGGAAAGTACAGGGGGAGCTGTGTGGCCCCTCTTTCTCGGCCTCGACGATGTGCGAAGGAGCCTGCGCGGCGAACGGGCCAACGCCCCAGGCTCAGAACCTGGGCGAACCTAACTCCCGCCAAAGGACAGCCCAGAGCTGGATACACGAAAGAGATACTGAACCCGCGAATCAGATTCTGATCAATCGTCGTGTCTGAGCTCCACTCGGCTCTTACGGAGATAATCGCGCGGCCCGGCAACGGCCGCGCGTGCCGCGGGCGTGAGCTTTGCGCTTCGTCAGAAGTGCCTCGAGCGTGACGACGATAATTGACCAGCCATATGGAACGCATTCGCCCAGTTATCCAAAGCGTGGATACCTTTCATCTAAACAAAGGATTTTACCGTTTTTGCTGCAGGTCCCATAGAAGCGCTTCAAGTTGGAAAGATAGGTAGTTCCGATGGTTGCGTTGGATCTGAGGAGCATCATCTGGTGTGCGGGGCGTACAAAGTCAGTCGCATCTGCATTGCGGCTTGGTCTTTCGGCGGTCCCCACAAGTTACGCCCCGTTGGCGCGACGCCAATTATTTAATCAATGCTTGGACATTTATCTCAACCAGACAGCTACAAGGTGAGGTCTTCCATGCGTCCGAATGTCGAGTGGAAGTTGTGCTGGGAAAATGAGCTGCAACTGGCCGACCATGTCGAACTCTCCGACTTTTTTCGAAAGACCTATGGACGGACTGGCGCCTTCAACGCGGAGCCATTCGAAGGCGGCCGCAGTTGGGCCGGCGCGAGGCCGGAATTCCGCGCAATCGGCTACGACGCGCATGGGGTAGCGGCTCACATCGGCATGCTGCGGCGCTTCATCAAAGTTGGCGAGGTCGACTTGATCGTCGCTGAATTGGGCCTGTACGCGGTTCGTCCGGATCTTGAAGGGCTCGGAATCGGTTTTTCGATGCGCGTGGCGTACCCAGTGCTCCATCAGTTGGGTGTTCCATTCGCTTTCGGCACGGTTCGGCACGCGCTGCGAAACCATGTCGAAAGATTCTGCAGAGCCGGCCTCGCGAACATTGTGTCGGGCGTTCGCGTACGGTCGACCCGTCCAGATGTGCATCCCGACCTGCCGCCCACGCGCCTGGAAGACGTACTCGTGTTGGTTTCGCCGATCGGACGCTCGATGGACGAGTGGCCGTCTGGTACCCTGATCGACCGGAACGGTCCGGAACTATGAAGCCTCTGGACTACATATGCGAAGGGCAGAGTGACAATGCCGATCGCATTGCAGAGCGCAGCGTCTATCTGACGTTTGACGACGGTCCCAATTCATTTTTCACACCGCAGATACTCAATGTGCTGGCGCAACATCAGGTGCCGGCGACCTTCTTCGTTGTTGGGGCCTACGCGGCCGACGAGCCGGAACTCGTTCGCCGAATTATTACAGACGGCCACGGTATAGCCAACCACACGATGACTCATCCGGACCTAGCTAAATGCGGGTCCGTCGAAGTCGACTGCCAGATAGTTGAGGCAAACAGAGTCATAGGGATGGCTTGCCCGCAGGCCATGGTTCGGTACTTTCGTGCACCCTATGGCATCTGGACCGAAGAAGTAATCGCTGCATTAGCGGGTGAGGCATTGGCGCCCGTCCATTGGTCCATTGATCCACGCGACTGGTCTCGCCCCGGCGTTGACGCCATCGTCGACAGAGTGCTCGCCGATATCCGGCCGGGCGCAATCGTGCTGTTGCACGACGGGTGCGCTCCCGACGAATTGCAACCAGGCAATCAAGCCAGTCTGCGCGACCAGACGGTGACAGCGTTGTCACGCCTAATTCCAGAATTGCACGGCCGCGGATTTGTAATCCGATCACTTCCTCAACATCCCTGAACAAACAGAGATCCTATGGACCTTCTCACCACAGCCAGTACTGTTGCCGTTTCGTCTTATGCGGTGCTCTCGACTGTTTACAGAGGCATGCAAGCGGTCTACTCCCAACCGGAAAATGTTACGCCGCCGTCGGAAAGCTTGTTCGGATCCGACCGTTGGCCGAGCGTGGATGTCATTATCCCCTGCTACAATGAGGACCCGCGCACACTCGCGGCGTGTTTAGCTTCCATTGCAAATCAAGATTACTCCGGAACATTTCAGGTCTATCTGGTTGACGACGGTTCTGGAAATCGTAATGCCGTCATCCCGGTACATCACGCCTACGAGGGCGACCCGAGATTCAATTTCATTCTGCTCCGCGAAAATGTTGGCAAACGCAAGGCGCAGATCGCCGCCATCCGCCGCTCATCTGGAGATTTCGTGCTCAGCGTCGACTCTGACACGACACTTGCGTCCGACGTCATCACGAAGCTTGCAGTAAAAATGCGGGATTCCATGGTCGGAGCGGCCATGGGCCAGCTGACGGCATACAACCGCAGCGACACTTGGTTGACCCGATTGATCGATATGGAATACTGGCTGGCTTGCAATGAGGAGCGCGCGGCGCAAGGTCGCTTTGGTGCGGTCATGTGCTGCTGCGGCCCATGTGCAATGTACCGCCGGTCTTGTCTCCTTTCTCTGCTGGATCAATACGAGACGCAGCTGTTCAGGGGGAAACCAAGCGACTTCGGTGAAGACCGTCATCTTACGATCCTCATGCTGAAAGCAGGCTTTCGAACCGAGTACGTTCCAGGTGCCGTCGCGGCGACAGTCGTTCCGGACAAGATGGGACCTTATTTGCGCCAACAACTCCGCTGGGCACGAAGCACTTTCCGGGACACGATGCTTGCGCGAGGTCTACTGCGTGGCCTGGATCGCTATCTAACTTTGGATGTGATGGGAGAGAATCTCGGCCCATTGTTGCTCGGCATCGCGGTAGTAACGGCGCTCGGTGAGTTACTATTTTCACATACAGTAAATTGGTGGACGGTGCTGGCTATTGTCACGATGACCATAATCAGATCTACGGTGTTATCTTTCCGCACTCGGCAGCTTCGATTCATCGGCTATTCAATGCACGCGTTAATCAGGATATTCCTGTTGATCCCCTTGAAGGCTTACGCCCTGTGTACATTGAGCAATAGCGATTGGCTGTCGCGTAAAAGTGTTCCCCTGCCCAACAGCAGCACAAAGGAAATCACAAGCGCGATGCCGCTTGGCGGAGCAAATGCTGCGGGCAATTCTGGAATTGCGGAGTCACTTCATACTGCAGATCTTTCGCTCACAGCTAGTGAAGTCTGACGGCCTTGCAGCGCCGAGTGACCGAGTAAGTTGTGTCAGTCGACACGGGGTGAAGCTTGTCGAGTTACCTATGGTCAGAACGGGGACTATGTGGAAGCGACACGTGGCATCTTGACGTTATTCTTTGGCGGAAGCGATACACACGTCGCTCCGGCCGCGACTTTCCAAAGGTGTCATCTCAAGGCGGTGGCCTGCTCTGAACCAGAATTCGCAAGTAAGCTGCCGGTGGCCAATCGGACTCATTCCGCTTGAGATAGACGCATGTCCAATGTAGCAATCGACCTTACCGGCGTAACCAAATTATTCGGAAACAAGCTCGTTGTGGACGGGCTGTCCTTCACCGTTGCATCGGGAGAGTGCTTCGGTCTGCTGGGGCCTAACGGCGCAGGCAAGAGCACGATTGCGCGTATGCTCCTCGGTATGACCCGGCCTGACGCGGGTGATATAACAGTCCTCGGTCTACCAGTGCCGGCACGCAGCCGCTTGGCCCGCAAGGGCATAGGCGTGGTCCCGCAGTTCGACAATCTCGACCTGGAATTTACGGTACGTGAGAACCTGTTGGTGTTCGGGCGCTACTTCGGCATGAGTACAAGAGAGATCAACGCCGTCATCCCACGGCTGCTCGAGTTCGCTCGCCTTGAGAGCAAGGCGGATTCACGTGTCGGCCTGCTATCCGGCGGGATGAAGCGGCGCCTGACGCTGGCACGTGCTCTGATCAACGACCCCCAGTTGCTTGTGATGGATGAGCCCACGACCGGCCTCGACCCGCATGCCCGCCATCTGATCTGGGAGCGACTTCGTTTCCTGCTGGCGAGCGGAAAAACGATCATTTTGACCACCCATTTCATGGAAGAGGCTGAGCGGCTTTGTGATCGGCTGTGTGTTCTCGAGCGGGGACGCAAGATCGCCGAGGGCAGTCCTCATGCGCTGATCGACGAGTACATTGGGTGCAACGTGATCGAGATCTTCGGCGGTAATCCACAGGAGCTGATTTCGCTGATCAGACCGTACGTTCAGCGTGTCGAGGTAAGCGGCGAGACGCTCTTTTGCTATGCGCCTGAGCCGGAGGATGTGCGCATCCAGCTTCGCGGTCGAGCGGGTCTGCGTATTCTAGAGCGTCCACCCAGTCTGGAGGACGTTTTCTTGCGGTTAACCGGACGTGAGATGGAGAAGTGAGCAATGGGTGAACGTTTTGCGGCCGCTCTACCCGCCAACGCCTGGAACTGGATGGCGGTGTGGCGCCGCAATCATCTGGCATGGAAGAAGGTGGCATTTGCTTCAATGCTCGGCACCCTTGCTGATCCGATGATTTACCTTTTCGGGCTCGGCACTGGCCTTGGACTGTTGGTAGGCCGCATCGAAGGTGCATCCTACATCGCCTTTCTGGCAGCCGGCATGGTTGCGACGAGCGCGATGACAGCATCAACCTTCGAAACAATTTACGCGGTTTTCGGTCGAATGCGCGATCAGGGCACTTGGGAAGCAATCCTGCACACACAACTTACCCTCGGCGACATCGTTCTCGGTGAATTGACCTGGGCAGCCACAAAGGCTTTTCTGGCCGGTACGACAATTGCGATTGTTGCGGCCGCGCTAGGTTATGCCGCGTGGACGTCGGTTCTCTACGTGCTACCGGTCGTCGCTCTCACCGGATTCGCCTTTGCGAGCCTGGCCATGCTCGTCATCGCGCTCGCGCCCAGTTATCACTATTTTATTTTCTATCAGACGCTTGTCATCACACCCATGCTGTTCCTTTCGGGCGCGGTTTTTCCAGTCGGCCAATTGCCAGGAGTGTTTCAGCAGATTGCGGCCTTCTCGCCCCTGGCGAATTCTATCGAGCTAATCCGTCCGGTGATGCTCGGCCGCCTGGGCGACAATGTAGGGCTGCATATAGGCGCACTTTGCATGTTCGCTGTATTGCCTTTTTTTCTGTCGGCTGGACTGTTTCATCGACGACTAATGCGTTGACGCTTGCTTACACCCATTAACCAGAAGGAGGTCCGCAATGCCGGATGCAAACTGCCCACAGCGGCCCGGAGGCATGCGTATGCTAGGAATCGCGAGTGGTACAACGCCGAAGCCGGGCGCCACCCAGCCGCTGCAGGCACCCGCCCAGCTTCGCGACCACACCTCGAAGAACAGGCTGGATGGTGAGGCGCGGACCCACCCGGAGCGTTCAATCGATAGCAGCCAAGCTTCTTGTGCGCGTCCACAGACCGTCGCGGCCATTATTTAGTTGGATACACATGCAATGACCCACAACGAAGCAACTCTTGAGCCTTTTGTGATCCTTGCTATGCCAAGGACCGGAACACACTATTTAGAAGAATTGCTAAACGAGCATCCGACCGTTTTGAGTAACGGTGAGTTGCTAAACGAATATGATCCCAATTGGCCCAGCACTGATCGCCTGCTAGGCACGGATCGCGAGCTTCTTGAGCTTGCCTATGTGCGCTGCCCTATGCGCGACTACAAGAATGTGACGCATCTTGGATGCAAGATCAATGAACCTCAGTTTCGCGAGCGTCCCGCATTCTTTGCGGAACTGGCTCGTTGGCCAGCACTCAAGGTCATCCTTGTTGTTCGCCGAAACGTATTGGAATCGCTCCGATCCTTTGTGCAGGCCAGGGAAAGCGGTCACTGGCTGAAGTTCAGCTGGGACAACGATACCGCTCGGCCACCGAGCGTCAGGTTGTCAATCGCCGACTGTGAGGCTTATTTCAAAGCCGCCGACGATTTTCACGCTCGCGTTATGGACTCCTTCACGTCGACCAACCTGCTTGTAATGGAATACGAGAGCCTACTTCACGAACCTGCCCAATGCCTGGGAGCGGTTTGGGATTTCCTGGGCGTTCCAGCGCTTGAGCCATCAGATAACGCCATCCTGCAGCGCCAGGAAACGCGACCGCTGGATCAAACGGTGGAGAACTTTGACGAGTTGCGGATTCACTTCGCACGGGGACCTTATTCAAGATTTTTTGACCTCGGAGATTCAATGCGCTCCTACGCTTAATCGCTTGTACCGCGTGCTCTGATGGGCGTGTAGGATATCCTGCAGTTTGCGCGCATTCCGTCGCAAAACTGACAAACCAAAGTCACCAAGACGACAGAGATATCGGCCGGCAGTCGATCTGCGGCAGACATCAAAGACACGGCCGCAAGGCGACCTGGTCAATTCCCTCTCTGGCGAAGCACTTCTTCAGACGCGATCTTTGGCGAGCCTTGAGTGCAAATTCCGGCAAAGGTGGAGGGTTCCAGTGCGCAACCCGCACCAATCTCGCTGGACGGGACAGGCCTCCAGTTGGCACGGCGCTTGCTCCGAGATGACAGCAGCGCTCGACCGGAGCGCAGCATGGGAGAAGGAGGAGCCCCCACCCCGATCCGGTCAGGGAGAGAGAAACGGTGTTGGTTCCAAGAGTCCCCCGCGCGATCGCAGCGCCCCGCAAGCCCCATTTTGCCCGGACCTACGTGCAGGTGCTTGCCGCCATAGTCCTGGGAGCCGCAATTGGCTACCTCTATCCGGAAACCGGCCAGAGCCTGAAGCCGCTCGGCGATGCCTTCATCAAAGTCGTCAAGATGATTATCGCACCTGTCATCTTCCTGACAATTGCGACCGGCATTGCCGGCATGAGCGATCTGCAGAAGGTCGGCCGAGTTGCCGCCAAGGCGATGGTTTATTTCCTCACCTTCTCGACACTTGCACTCGTTGTCGGACTGATTGTCGCGAATATCGTTCAACCTGGCGCCGGCCTCAACATCGATCCGGCCTCGCTCGATGTCCAAGCCGTTAAGGGCTATGTGGCCACGGCTCACGAGCAGTCCGTGACCAGCTTCCTGATGAACATCATCCCGTCAACGATTGCCAGTGCCTTCGCGGAAGGCGACATCCTGCAAGTCCTGTTCTTCTCGGTCCTGTTCGGCATTGCTTTGGCGATGACCGGAGAGACGAGCAGGCCGGTCGTTACCTTTCTCCAGGCGCTTACCGCCCCCATTTTTAAGCTCGTCGGCATTCTGATGAAGGCTGCACCCATCGGCGCCTTCGGCGCAATGGCCTTTACGATCGGCAAATACGGAATCGGTTCGGTGGCCAACCTCGCGATACTGGTCGCGACGTTCTATCTTACCGCCTTCCTCTTCGTGTTCGGGGTTCTCGGCGCGGTCTGCCGCTACAACGGCTTCTCGATCTTTTCTCTCGTCCGCTACATCAAGGACGAGCTGCTGCTTGTCCTGGCAACGTCCTCCTCGGAGGCCGCGCTGCCCTCGCTAATGGAGAAGATGGAGAAGGCCGGCGCCGCCCGTTCGGTCGTAAGTCTCGTCATCCCTACTGGATACTCATTCAATCTGGACGGTACCAATATCTACATGACGATCGCCGCCCTCTTCATCGCCCAGGCGACGAACACAGATTTGTCAATTGCCGATCAGATCCTCCTGCTGCTAATTGCGATGCTTTCCTCGAAGGGTGCGGCAGGCGTCACCGGCGCCGGCTTCATCACATTGGCCGCTACTCTCTCTGTCGTGCCGAGTGTTCCCGTTGCCGGAATGGCTCTAATTCTTGGCGTGGACCGCTTCATGTCGGAATGCCGCGCGCTGACGAATTTAGTCGGTAATGCGGTGGCATCGCTCGTTGTCGCTCGCTGGGAAGGCGAATTGGACCAGTCACGGATGGAAACCGCTTTCCGCGGTTAGGGTTACATCAAACTGGCTCCCCGCAAGCAAGATCGCAACAGCGCGACGTGTAAGTAGCGGCCTTGACACAACAGTCGAATTGCCAGCCTCCAAAGAGCGCTGGAAATAGAGTACTAACGCAGTGAGTAATACAACACCATGAAGCCCCTAAGCAAACGAACGGTTCACGGAGACTCATCTGGGTGCGCATGGAGCGCTGTTCGTCGAATGCGCTATCCGCGGGGTGGGGGAACTATTTCAGCTTGCCGCCCCAAGCCGTCGCGGGAGCGCACCGGATGATGGAGGACCGGCCGATCAGAATCGCTAGGGGAAAGCGCGTCACAATAGCCGATCTCGCCCGCGAAGCCGGAGTCAGCGTAGCAACAGTCGATCGGGTTCTGAACGTCCGCCTTCCGGTGCGAGAGGAGACCGCCCAGCGGGTCCATGCGGCCGCGCACGCGATCGGCTATCATGCTGCCGGTCTCATCAAACAGCGCTTGCAGCAGCACCTGCCGCACTACAAGCTGGGCTTCATCTTGAGAAAACCTACCCACGATTTCTACCAAGATTTCGCTCGCAAGATCGAAGAGTCGGTCAGTATGGCTAAATCCTTCCACGGCCTTCCGATCATCGAGTTCGCGCAGTCACATTTGCCGCGTGACCTGCTCCCGCTTCTTAAGGACCTTGGGAGCCGCTGCCAGGCGATCGCCATGGTGGCGGCCGATCACCCGAAAATCACAGCATCAGTCGAGGAGCTCAAGGCGAAAGGTATCCCGGTATTTTCGCTGCTATCCGACTTCGCCGATGGCGTGCGCGAGGGCTACATCGGCCTCAACAACAGCAAGGTCGGACGGACTGCCGCTTGGGTGTTTTCCAAGGCCGCAAAACGGCCCGGCAAGGTGGCGGTGTTTGTCGGAAGCCATCGCTTCCAGGCGCATGCGACGCGGGAAACGGCCTTTCGTGCGTATTTTCGTGAGAACGCGCCAAAATTCGAGGTGCTTGATGCGCTCGTGAACCTTGATGAACGGCAGCTCACTTACGAAAAATTGCTGGATCTTATGCAGCGGGAACCAGAGCTCGTCGGCTTCTATATGGCCGGCGGGGGGATAGAGGGGGCAATTTCCGCGCTCCGAGAAGAGGGGAGCGGTCAGGATCTCGTCGCGATCGTGAGTGAAATGACGCCGCAGTCACGTGGGGCGCTTGCGGATGACATCTTGACGATGGCGGTCGGCACGCCAATGCGCCGACTTTGCCAGGAGCTGATAATGGCAATGGAGCGGGCCATCAAAGCCGGCGTCGCGGAGAGCCCGGGGCAGACATTTCTGCCGTTCGACATTTATCTTCCGGAAAATATTTGACCTTGATGGATTTCTATCATGAGCGCCCATTTTCCTTTCACCGATGAAAGGAAAGCTCGATTGACTCGGCCGTCTCTGTCCGATCTGTGAACCGGCGTGGTTCCGTCTTGAAAGAAGCCGGATGCCGAAATGGCAGCCGCGCTTCATGGAAGGAAAGTCAAGCAATGCGCCAGGTATCGCCCCGCTTTGCACTCGATCACATGGCGGCGCCCCGCCTTGACGTCAGTGCGCTTTTCGCGCTTGCCCGTGACCAAGGCCTGACCGACGTCCAAATCCGTTACCCTCATTTCAGCAATCCTGTCGCACGCGGCATTCCGGCTGCGGACGTTCGGTTGGCCGCTACCGAAGCGGGCGTCACGATCATCTCTGTCAACGCCTTGCAGCGGTTCAACGACTGGACTCCAACGCGTCAGGCCGAGGCAAGCAACCTCGCCGATTATGCGACGGCGTGCGGGGCGGAGACGCTCGTGTTGGTGCCGGCCAACCGCAGCTCGTGGCCCACCAATAGCGAGCGCCAGGACAATCTTCGTTTCGCTCTAAACGAGATCAAGCCAATCCTCCAGTCGCGGGGTCTGATCGGTCTCATCGAGCCGCTGGGTTTCCGAACCTGCTCGCTTCGATCAAAGAAGGAAGCGGCCGAGGCCGTTGCCGCGGTTGATGGCCAGTCCGTCTTTCGCCTCGTGCACGACACGTTCCACCACACCCTGGCCGGGGAGACATGCCTGTTCTGCGAGCTTACCGGCCTGGTGCACATTTCAAGCGTAAACGACCCGACCTTCTGGATTTACCCCGATCGCTTTCTTGCAGGTTCCGACAATGGCAGCCAGATTCAGGCGCTGCTGGATGGCGGCTACGCGGGACCTTTCTCATTCGAGCTGGTCGAGGAAGTCCATTCTCTGGACGATCTCGCAGGCGCACTTGCCGCCAGCATCGACTTTATCCGGCGAGGGCTATTGTCGTCAAAGTAGATGGTGACAGGAGTAGTGACTATAGGTGCGCCTGAATTTTCCGTGGGTTCACAGCGGGGCAGCCATCCGAGATGCCTCCTGTATCATTATCTCCCGCATCCAGATGCTTGCCGGATCGCTATTGTGGAGGGCCGGCCATTGGAGGGTCTCGGTGAATGTGGGAAATGGCAGCGGAAGTTCGATAACCCGCAGGGGGAACGTTTTTTCGAAATGCCTGACCAGCCGTAAGGGCATGGTCGCTATACGAGCTGTGCCGGACACCATAGGTGGAATCATGCTGAAGCCCTGCACGGCGACCTCGACACGTCTCTTAAGGCCATGCTCAAGCAAAAACCATTCCTCGATAGACGGCTTCATCGTACGCCCGAACCTGACCGCGACGTGCCTCATCGACATGTATCTCTCGAATGTAAGCTGCTGTGGCAGCTGCTTGTTTGTGGGACAGCCTACGCACACGAGCTTCTCGTCAAACAGCGCAACGCTTGAATGCACACTCGACGTGAACATATCCGGTAGAATTAGAAAATCGACGTCACCGCGCCGGAGAAGCTCATCGGGGCTATCGTCGACAGGCAGCAGTTCGAAGCTGACGGCGGGGGCTTCCCGTGAAATACGCTCCACAAGCTTTTCGAAAAACACGAGCGTGACGAAATCGGAAAGAATGATCCTGAAGAGGCGATCGGCTCGAGCTGGGTCAAACGGATCCGAAGAAATAATCGAGCACTGGATGTGCTGGAGAGCGTCGCGAACTGCGGGGGCAAATGCTGCCGCACGCGGGGTTAGAAATCTTTCGCGACCTCTTATCGTAAACAGTTCATCGCGGAAATAATCGCGCAGTCGGGCGACGGCCGCACTCATGGCGGGCTGACTCAGGTTAATCCTGCGTGCCGCCGCCGAGAGATTACGCTCCGTCAGGAGTGCGTCGAGCACAACGAGGAGATTTAGATCAAGTCCTTTGAAACGCATGTCATCAGCCATCCATGGGATGGATGCCTTTAACCGAAACAAACGACTTTAACAATTTAGCATTCTTGCAATCTTTTGTCGCAAAAAGTTTATGATGGATGACGTTAAGGTCCGACATATGAGCCGCGTGATCTGCCGAAGCGAGCAATCGTTCGTACTGTGCAGGTCAGAGATTGGCAGTTTGAAACGCCGGGCCGATGGCGCCGGTCTATCAACCAGCGTCTTCGGCGGCCCCGACCTAGCTAGGCGTGGAACCTAATAGGGTGCACCTTTCCAGTCCGAGGCGACTGATGGGCGGTTTGATCCTAAGCTGCCGTGAGGCCTGTGCCAATTGTATCGGCGAGCCAATGCAGCAGTCCGGCAGCGTTTTTGAGAGCTGTTGTAGGCTCGGCCTAAGCCCATTGGCGCAAGCCTATCTGAACGAAGCGCTTGGCCTTGCCGCTATCCGGTATGTGATCTGTGGTGCCTTCTCGTCCTGCTGTTCTTGTTTTGGAACGCCCTTATGGTGAGCCCATCCGGGACGTGGGGCACCGGGAGCACAAAGGTGCAGGCAGGCCGTCAATAGACCGTGGGCTGAGAGCCCGAGCTCGTTACATGGCCGCCCCTCGCGACTTTCCCGGATGCGCTGCGAGCGCGGATCAGTAGATGTCGTGTTGCCCGCCAGCTCCCGTCTTTGACCGAGCCAAGAAGGAGGAACGGGCATGCTTATCATCGGACTGGATATTCACCGCGCCTTCGCCGAAGCAGTGGCATGGGAGGAGGGCAGGCTCAGGCGACTCGGCCGCGTCGACATGCGGCGCGATCTGCTGGCGGCGTTCGCCGCGAAGCTGTCGCCGAACGATGTCGGGGTGATCGAGGCCACCGGCAACGCGACGTCCGCTGCAGCTGTGGTTGCGCCGCATGTGAAGAAGGTGGGGATCGCCAAGCCGAAACAGGTGTTTATCGTTGCCTATGCCAAGATCAAAACGACGATCGACGCCGACGTTCTTGCGCAGCTCTATGCCAGCGGCTTCTTGCCAGAAGTCTGGATTGCGGACGAGCCGACGCAGGCTCTGCGTCGACAGGTGACACGGCGCAATCAGATTGTCCGACAGAGATCTCGATTGAAGAGCGTCATCCAGTCGATCCTTCATAGCCACCTGATCCGTCCTGCCCGCATGCTGACCTGTGCGGCGCCAAGGGTCGGACCTGGTTAATCGAGCAGGTCGTACCGCAGGACGAGCGCCTCGCGATCGATGGGCATCTGCGCGAGTTCGACCGATTGGGCGAAGACCTCCAGGTCATCGAACGCGATCTTGTCCGCTCGGCTCTCGAGGATGAAGGCGTGAAGCGGCTGATGACCATTCCCGGCGTCGACATCACCGTCGCGCTGGCGATGAAGGGCGGCGATCGGCGACGTGTCGCGCTTCGACGATCCGCAGAAGCTCGTGACCTATCTCGGGTTGAACCCAAGCGTCCAGCAGTCCGGCCAGGTCCGGCCTACCATGGGCGGATCACCAAGCAGGGCCGTGGTCATGCGCGCGGCATGCTCGTCGAGGCGGCCTGGGCGGCCGCTCGTGCTCCCGGACCGTTGCGAGCCTTCTCCCTGCGGCGTGCGAGCCCGGCGCGGACAGCATGTCGCGGCCGTGGCAACCGCACGCAAACTCTCTGTCGTGATCTGTCATCTGTTGAGAAGGGCGAGAGTTACGCGTGGGCTCGACCCTCCCTGCATGCCAAGAAGCTTGCGCGATGTGGAACTCAAGGCCGGGAGCAAGGCTGTGCGCGGCCAAAAGGGAGCGCACGCCTACAACATAAAGAGCCACCGGGAAGAAGAGCGCCGCTGGGTGGAGCAGGCCGAGGGCGCCTATGCACGCCTCGTCGCCGGTTGGAACCCACGAGGTCCGAAGAGGGTAGGCACGGATGCCGCAAACGAGGCGCGACGATAGAAGCTGCGCGGCAGGGCTCTCATCTCGGACCCTGCTCTTCGCCACGCGGTCGTCCGTGCGCGACAGGAGAATAGCGCAGATTTATCAAAAAGGCTCTTGTCGATCACATCAGTGGTCTTGGGCGCTGTACGGCCGGGTGAAGACTTTGCAGGTGGCCCGGAAAGCGTTTGACCTGCAGCGAAGCAATTGTCGTCATTACGCGCTCGACCCGGGCGCCCAGCTTGGCATAAGGGCTACGTGGCCTCAGGAAGCGTCGTCGCCAATGCAGACCATGGACGAATTCCCAGCCGATGCCGAGATGCCGGTCGACCGTGCCTGTCGCCGTCCGGTGATGCGATGCCCCCGAGCGGATGAGTTCGCCCCGGATGCTCCCGGTCACGACGCACGGGTTCGGGTTCCAAGGCGCTCAGTTTTGTTCGCGCCCAATCGGTGTAGGACGCGGCAGAAATACGAGCGTGACGAAATCGGAAAGAATGATCCTGAAGCGGCGATTCGGTAGAGCCGGGTCAAACTATCCGACGAAATAAACGATCACTGGATGGGCGGGGGAGCGTCGCAAACTGGAGGGCAAGAGCTCCCGGACGCAGCGTTAAGTTTGAATACCTCCGCGGACATGGTCGCGAGCTTATCGCGCAAATAAATCGAGCAGCCGAGCGCCGGCCGCACTCATGACCGGCTGGGCTCGGTTAATCCTGCATGCCGCGCCCATGAGGTTACTTGTCCGGAGTGCGTCGAGCACAACGAGGAGATGTAGTTCACGATCTTTGAAAAGCGTGGTCAACCATCCAAAGTGTGGATGCCTTTCATCGAAACAAACGATTTCATCAATGTTCTGGAATCCTGCATGGGCAGAAGCACCTGATGGACACCGATGCCCCCACTGCCTCATGGCGTGGCGAGCGTCTTAAGAAACCGCCCGAAAGGAGATTTTTCATGCGCTCTACCGGGCAGTGGAGTGCTGGGAAAGGGAGTTGCAACTGACCGGCCATGTCAAACTGTCCGACTTCTTCCGAGCCTATGGACAGACCGGGAGACGCGCACGTGTAGCGGCTCACATCGTCATACTGCACCTACGCCACACACCGGCCGGACCTGATCCGGCTTTATGAGCATTGGGCTTTGTCAGTTGCCCAAGCGTGATGGCTTTCGCGACGCGGCGCGCCTCAGGAACTGAGCCGCGTCCAGGTCGAAACGCGGGAAAGAAAGACAGGAAACAGAATGGCCGATCAATTCGCAACGGACGTCATTGCCCTGATCAAGAAACGCGCCGAGTCGGAGAGCGGTGAGGGAATGCCTGCGTCATTCGTCGGCGAGATAACAATCGCCACGGAACTGGACGCGCTCGGGTTCGATTCGCTGGGTTTGGCGGACGTCCTCTGGGATGTGGAGCAGGCCTACGGCATCAAGATCGACATGAACACGGCCGATGCCTGGTCCAATCTCAAGAATGTCGGCGACGTCGTGGAAGCCGTCCGCGGCTTGCTTGCGAAGGAGGCTTGAATGGACAGGCGCGTCGTTATCACCGGAGTGGGCGGCCTGTGCGGACTGGGCACCGACGCCGCCTCTATGTGGAAAGAGATGCGCGAAGGCCGCTCCGCCATCGGCCCGATCGCCAATTCCGAGCTTCATGACCTGGAGGGCATGACCGGCGCTGAGATCAAGGCGCTGCCCCAGCACGACATCAACCGGGGGCATCTCATCTCCATGGACCGCTTCAGCTTGCTCGCCGTGCTTGCAGCGCGCGAAGCCATGCGGCAGGCCGGACTTTCCTGCGACGAGGGGAATGCCCATCGCTTCGGCGCGACAGTGGGCGTCGGATTTACCGGTTCGTACGCAACAGAACAAACTTACCGCTCACTGCTTTTGGGTAGCGCAATCCGTGCTGAACTCTTCACTGGAGTAAAGGTGATGCCCAGCGCCGCTTCCGTCCATCTTAGCTTGAGCCTCGGCTTGCGCGGGCCGGTCTTCGGGGTGACCTCCGCATGTGCCTCGGCCAACCATGCGATCGCCTCGGCGGTGGACCAGATCAAGCTGGGCCGGGCCGACGTAATGGTTTCCGGAGGCAGCGACGCACCCTTCGCATGGGGCGTGCTGAAAGCATGGGAAGCAATGCGCGTGCTTTCACCCGATACCTGCCGGCCCTTCTCCGCCGATAGGAAGGGCCTGGTGCTGGGCGAGGGTGCGGGCATGGCCGTGCTGGAAAGCTACGAGCATGCCACGAGGCGTGGTGCCACAATTCTTGCCGAGATCGCCGGCGTCGGCCTTTCCGCCGATGCCTTCCACATTGCCGCGCCATCTGTCGAGGGGCCAGCGTCGGCGATGCGCGCCTGCCTTGCCGATGCCGGGCTGAATGCCGAGGACGTCGACTATCTCAACGCGCACGGCACCGGTACCAAGAGCAATGATCAGACTGAAACGGCGGCGATCAAGCGTGTGTTTGGAAACCACGCTTATTCGATGTCCATCTCTTCCACCAAGTCCACGCACGCGCATTGCCTCGGCGCAGCGAGCGCGCTTGAAATGATCGCCTGCGTGATGGCAATCCAAGAGGACGTCGTGCCGCCGACCGCCAACTATCGCGAGCCAGATCCCGCTTGCGACCTCGACATCACACCCAATGTGCCGCGCGAGCGCAAGGTGCGCGTCGCCATGAGCAACGCCTTCGCCATGGGCGGTACGAACGCAGTTCTGGCATTCAGGCAGGTGTAGAAGCCATGCAAGACGCCTCATTCGAGGTCACCTGTCGTATCTAGCTGCTTGAGGGGCGGGGCATTGTGATACAGGGAGGGCTGTGGGGTCCCTCCTTCTCGGCCTCGACGATGTGGGAGGAGCCTGTGCGGCGAAACGGGCTAGACGCCCCCAGGCCCAGAACTTGGGCGAAACCAACTCCCACCAAAGCACAGCCGCTTTAGTAGCCGAACAATGAAGCCTCGCTCGACGAGCCGCCGCCTCTACTGTCAGCGGCATCACGCGGTTGAAGCGAACAGCGCAGCGGCTACTGTTTCCCGCACAACTCGGACGGCAATTGGGACAAGTCCGCACATGTCGTCACGTAAGCTGAACGCCGCAGGTACAGCCAAATTGGGGGCGGGGCGTTTCTGCCGTTTTGATAGAATTCTATCAAACTGACAATTTTCCTTGCACGAATGCAAGGAGAGCTCGATTGACTCCCCTCCTTTCTTGTCAAGGATGGGTTTGCAGGCTGCGGTGCGGCAGAAGCCGGACAGAACGGCGACCGGTCGAGTAAAGGCCTGCGCAAACAAGCGCGCATATTGCGGGCGCCCGCACGGAGGAGAAGACGCTCGTCCTGGTGAAAGACAACGATGCTCAGGCGCCATTGCCATTTGCCGAGGGGGTCCGCGCGCCGGAAATTTCGAAGCAACAAAGGTGAGATCGAGAATGATGATGGCGAAATACAACACAGCTCACCGTCCAGTGCAGTTCTACCGGCGGGTGGCGGAGTGGGATGGGCTGCCAAATGGAACGTAAAAAGATCAGCAAGGAGATGCTTGGCGATAGTCAGGCGCTGCGCAAGCTGCGTGAGCACCTTGTCAAGGTGGCCAAGGCGAAGACTACGGTCCTGTTGCGAGGTGAATCCGGAACCGGCAAGGAGCTGGTTGCCAAAGCCATTCACGAGCTCTCGCCTCGCGCCAAGCAGCCCTTCATCAAGGTCAATTGCGCGGCGCTCACCGAGACGCTTCTGGAATCTGACTTGTTCGGTCATGAGAAGGGTGCCTTCACCGACGCGAGCAGTTTGCGCAAGGGGCGCTTTGAGGCTGCCGACAAAGGCACATTGTTTCTGGACGAGATTGGCGAAATATCAGGTTCGTTCCAGGCTAAGCTGCTGCGTGTCCTGCAGGAGCAGGAGTTTGAGCGCGTCGGCAGCAACCACACCATTAAAGTTGATGTTCGCGTGATTGCCGCAACGAACAGGGACTTGGAAACGGCAGTTCAACGCAAGGAGTTCCGGCAAGACCTCTATTATCGCATCAACGTCGTCACTTTACGCGTGCCGGCATTGCGCGAAAGGCGAGGTGATATTCCGCTCTTGGCCGCTCAGTTTCTCAAGAATTTCAATACTGAGAATGATCACACGCTGACCTTCGCTCCCGAAGCGATTGAGGTGCTAATGAACTGCGAATTTCCAGGTAACATCCGAGAGCTCGAAAACTGCGTTCAACGGACGGCAGTTCTGGCGACGGGTCCATCAATCCTCAGAACTGACTTTGCCTGTTACGCGGATCAGTGCTTGGCCGCGGCGCTGTGGAAGAACGGACAGCCGACGTCAGAGAAGTCGACTACGATCGAGCCTTCCGCCGCCTGTGCCGCCCCGCCCGTCGGCGACGGGCAAGCGCCGATAGGCCCTGCCACGACTCGTGGTAGGGTGCCCGATGCCGATACGGTCATTGCTGCCATGGAAAAGTGTGGCTGGGTGCAGGCAAAGGCGGCGCGCCTGCTCGGTTTGACCCCGCGCCAGATCGGCTACGTGCTGAGAAAACGCGGTATCGAGATCAAGCGTCTCTGAAACAACCCGCCGAGCAAGAGCTGGAGCAGGTCAAGCATTGGTGCTCTGGCGCCGAGCCCATCGGCCAGGCTTACGAAGTGGGTGTGAACAGCGCTGCCAAGATTCCGGCCGTGTGCTTTCTACCACCAGTCGTACTGGGGCTCTGCGACTGACAAACTAAAAAGGAGTAATCCTCTGGCGGGACCTGGTCGATACATTAGCTGATGGCTTACCGCTCGATATCACGCAATCTGAGATGGGCATGAAAGTGAGTTCGACCGCTGGACAGTTGCCGACTTCGTCAGGTATTGGCCCCTGCGACCGGTTGATCTCCGATATCCAAATTCTTGGAAGTTGGTCGAGACGAAACTGTCGCCCCGGCTCGTGACCGACCGCGCGCCCGGCAAGATCGAGTTACAAAGTTGCCGAGGCAGTTTGATGTGCGTTCCTGCATCACTGTACGGGACACGACCTGACGGGAGACTATGATGCGTAGCCAAAAAGAAAAGATGCTCGCAGGCGAGTTTTACAATGCGGCGGATCCGGAGATCCAAGCTGACCTGTTGGCAACCGGGGCTTGGCTCAAGCGGTACAATGATACGCTGGGGCAGACCACGGGGCATTGGCATGAGCTTTTGTCCGAGCGGCTGGGAGAGGTTGGGCGCGGAACGGTCATCCGTCCGCCCTTTTTTTGCGACTACGGATTCAATATCCGCATTGGAGCCAATGCCTACATCAACTTCAACTGCGTTATTCTTGACGTGGTAGAGGTCAAAATCGGGCAAGGAACGGCAATTGGGCCTGCTGTGCAGATTTATACCGCCGATCATCCACATGATGCCGAGCAGCGGCAGGCCGGCCTGCAGGTCGGGCGTCCTGTTCACATTGGCAGCCGTGTCTGGATCGGCGGTGGAGCAATCATTCTGCCTGGCGTCACGATTGGTGATAATGCAGTGGTAGGCGCTGGCTGCGTGGTCACACGAGATGTTCCCGCCGGGGCAAAGGTAGTGGGAATTCCTGCTCGCGTGGCCGACCCACATAAACAGGCATAATCAACCTCGTTGACCCTGGAGGTGCATGCGAACTGTCGAAACTGTGCCGAATTTTTGTCGAAGCCATTGAGCGCTGCATATGTTGTCGCGACTCGGGCGCTTCAGTTCTTTTGCCACGGGGGTCACAAGATCATGTGCGTAATGCCGCCGCAACGTGCTCACGTCCCGCAGCAGCGGACCCTTTCACATGGCCCAACGAATTCAGAGCCTACGTTGTGCTGCCACTAGCATTACTGCTCACGAATGTATTCCCAACTGAGTTTTCGCCCTTGGAGGCAAGCAGCGACTCACCAGCAATCGCCGGCCATTAATCCTGGCTAGCATCGACCCCGACGAGGCGAGCCGCGGCGTTGCGGATCGGCATGTCGATGACCGTGATTGCGCCTTCGGCAAGGAAACGACGTTCGTTTCTGGTCAGCGTAGCCGAATCGATCACCGCAAAATGTGGGCCAGTGGAGCGCTTCATCAGCTGTCTGGCATATGTGCGCAGCATCTGATCGTTGAAGCGGCAGCCCACGAAGAAAAAACCCCGGTTGACGCGCCGTTGCTTCACCGCGTCCGGGATCGGCGTCTGGATATCAATTTCGGTTAGGACTTCGACGTAATCGGAATCAGCCACGAGGAAGTTTGCCGCCGGCCTGACGCTGCCGTGCGGCGCATAGAGCACCGTCCTAGCCACTTGTTCGGCCTCGAGTTCTGTTCCTGACAAATCGTAAGTTCTCGTCCAGATGTTACCGATTCCGGTCGCGCGCGTCGTTCCTTGTATCTCGACAACGTCTGTTTGGCCGGCCTCTGCAAGGGCTGCTCGCATGGCGCCATCGTACCAGCTGTCGATGATGACAGACAGTTGAAGGGTTGCGAGCCAGGCGTGAAGAACGGTCGGCTCGGCGGGGGCTGCGAATATCTCCGCCATCCACGCTTGGAGAGTCCGACGATGTCGGCGCTGCTCGATAAACTGCGCGACCGACCACATATTGGTGCGAATCCTGGAAGGGGCAGGCGCCCGCTTGTTGAGGGCCGCGGCGACATCTTCAGGGGTGCAAGGTACAGGGGATTCCGGTGGGTTAAGCTGCAGAAGACCAGGACCGAGATAGGGGATCACTCGATCGGCCTTGAGAGCGCCGTTCAGCAGGTCAATCAGTTTTTTGGCAAAACTGCCCCGGACGACGACGAGATGGTCCCAGCTCAGCATCGTGTTCATACGCGTTTCCTCTCCGCCACTGAACCCACCGGCATCAGGCCCCGTCGGAAATCTTCATCGCCTCGACGGTGATCGGCAAACGCGTGTCGCGCGGAAGGTCGGGCAGCATGAGCCGCCAACCGTTCCTGAGCGTCACGGTCCCGCCCCATAAGTCAGCGTTCTCAATCTCGGTGATCGGCTCTTCGAGATCCTTCTTGGGGACATAAGCCGACAAGCCAGTAGCGGTCCTGCGAATCATTACTTTCATCCGGCTGTTCCCCCGTTGGAAATGCCTTCAGCTCCGCAGGGAACCTCGACTTTGTCGAGGCTAATGAGTTCGCGCGCTCGCATGCCGACGACCGTGCCACGATCGATCCATTCGACCGCATAGATGAAGAATTGCTGGAGAAAGGTTCCAATGTCGCGCACGTAGCCTTCGTCGCCCTTCCGCACGAGGTTTTCGCCGATCTCCTTGCCGGGATAGGTGCCGTCGTTTTTTATGTGGCGTATCGCACGGACCCGCTCACCCTGCATGAACCGTGGCGGTCTGCCGATTTCGACCTCCTGTTCGCGTCTGGACCACATGCTGTCCATTCCTTTCTCGAGGCTTTTGTTGTGGTCGCGGGTTGCAGGCGTCGTCGTGCGGCGAACCCGACCGTTTCGGTAGGAATCAAGCGGGAACGCAGGTTTTCGGTACCGGACAGACCGACACGCATTGCTGCGTATCGAAGGCCTCCTTGCATTCGGTGCACTTGTTTGGATCGATCACATAGGCGTCGCCCTTGAACTTGATCGCTTCCGAAGGACATTCGAACTCGCAGGCCCCGCATTGGGTACATTGGGATGCGATGATCTTTAAAGCCATTCTAACTCCTGGTTATCGGACGAGACGGCTCAGGCCGTCGCCGCTAGTGGTCTGATCCCAAACTCTGCCGCGTAAAGTGCGCTGACTGCGGTCTCGATGTAGTCATGGCCATAGGCGTCGGTTACGCGCAGTCCAACTCGCGAGAGTTGTTCCTTCGGGCGATTTCCGATCTTGGCGCATAGCACTATGTGTATGCCTTCGAGCGCTGCGATGACGCCCTCGAGGATGGCGTCTTCGCCCCCGCCTCCGAGGCAATACCGCTCGACCTTCCGATGCCCGACCAAGCTGATCCCTCTAGGCGAGACTTCATAAACCTGGAATTCCTTCGCGTGGCCGAAGTGTTCGTTGACCCGTCCACCTCCCTTAGTGGCCACCGCAACCAGAAGCGACTTTTCGGAGTCTGTTGCCTTGACCATACCGATGGCCTCGCTCCTCGCCGCCTCATGATCACGGCGCTCGTGTGCGACCACCTGCCGATAGGCCTGACGCTTGCCAGCATCGTAGGCGACATCGTCGGGAATACCGTCCAGCGTGAATTCCTGGCCACGATCTTCACCGAGCAGGCCGACAGCATCTGCCCGGCACTGCCGGCAGTGGCGCATCAACTTGGCGCCACCTTCAAGTCGATCCTGAAGAGCCATCATCTCCGTTGCCGTTGGGCCGCGCTGCCCGATGAGTCCGTAGTGGGTACCGTGCGCCGGGTCCGAAATCAGAGGCATCACGTTGTGCAGAAACGCGCCCCGCTCCCTGACCATTTTGTTCACCTCAAACAGGTGCTGGTCGTTCACTCCAGGAATCATCACCGAGTTGATTTTGGTGAGGATGCCGCGCGCGCTCAGCATCTCCAGGCCCAGCATCTGCCGCGCGTGCAAGATTCGAGCGGCTTCGATGCCGAAGTAGCGGCGATTTTCATAAAAGATCCATGGATAGATCTTCGCGCCGACTTCCGGGTCGACCATGTTGATGGTGATCGTCACGTGATCAACATTCATTTCGGCAAGCTCGGCGACATGGTCCGGCAGCACGAGCCCATTAGTGGAGACGCACAGCTTTATGTCGGGGATTTCCCTGATGACGCGGTCGAACGTTGCCTTCGTTTTCTCCCAATCGTAACAGGCATCCCCCGGCCCAGCGATGCCAAGAACCGAAAGCTGCGGAACTTTGTTGGCAACGGCGATGACCTTGCGTAGCGCTTGGTCGGGCGTCAACTTCTCAGACACAACACCAGGCCGGCTCTCGTTGGCGCAATCGTATTTGCGATTGCAATAGTTGCACTGGACATTGCAAGCCGGCGCGACCGCCACATGCATACGCGCGAAATAATGATGCGCTTCCTCCGAAAAGCAGGGGTGATCCTTGATCCTTTCCCAAATAGCCGGATCCTCTTCGCCCGGGCTGGTCGGCGACGAGCCGTAGGAAGACGATGCGCAGCCACCGGATTTCGCGGCTGCCAGAAGACCCTCGGATGTCGTGCTAGTCGGCCCCTCAATCGAAACTGTCGGTGAGGACATCAAACGGCTCCGTTGCTGGTAACGTCGCGGTTCAAGGTGCAAGAGCCATACCAACTGAAAAAAGCGGCTTCAGTTCACTATTCGGGTCGATATCGCATTGTGTCAGGCCGGCGCGACACAATTTTGTCCTGCTTGCGACAGTGCAAGTCCAAATCCGTTCAGAAGCACGAAGCACTCCTTGTCGCGCACAGGGCGCGCAAGACCACTGGCCTGACGATTGGCTCATCAGGCTCTTAGAAGTTCCTTCACCTCGATACTATGCCGGCGTATCGCCTAGCCGACTTGTCGCAGCTTGAGGCCGAGAATTCGAGCCGCATTAGCCTGAACCCAGCCGGCCTTCTCCATTGTGTCGATCAGCCGTCACGCTTCGTCCGCCGCGGTCCCAGCCCCCGTCCGGCCGTATCGTTAGAATCGCAAGTGGCCATCTCGTGTTCAGGCGGGCGCCGATGCGCCGAACCGGCATCGTGCTGGCCCGTGAGAGCTCGTCGATGACATTGCCACGTTCCGAAAGATTGGTTCCTTCCAGAGGAGAACGCCAAGCACGCAGTTCTCCGGCTCGCGGACGTTGCCGGGGAAATAGCATTGCGAGATCAGCTCAACTGCCGACGGCGCAAAGCCATGGTTCTCCATATTTCAAGGGTAAGCGCTGTGTCCTTCCAGGAGGACCCGCGATCTGTGGGCCTGCCGATTCTGAGGTGGATCGGAGATCGGCTTGTGTCTGAACTTGAACTTACGATTGACCCTGAGCGGCAGCCTCGGCGTTTTCGAGGGTGATCAACGGCGCTGTTGGTCGGCGGCATTGGTCGATGGACGACAAGGCACGGAGTCATCTCCGAGACCCTGGAGCCGACGCGGTGATCTCGGAGGTTGCCCGGCGCTACGGGCTGCGGCCGCGGCGGAACGCTCGCAAGCTTGCGACGTCGGCAGGACAGGCCACTCCCGCCTAGTGGTTTCGGTGGCGCCACCGGAACGACCCGTTGGGCCTACATCCTTGCACCAGAGCTCAAGGCCACGGCCTGAGAATCGGCCGCCGCTCCCCCTACTTGGTTCCTCAGCCGACAGCGCTAAGAAGGAGAGCAACTTCCGTCGGCGCGAGGATCATTGCGTCGTGGCCAGTGGCGAGTTCCTGCCACGCCCAGCCATCCTGCTTCGCGACCCATTCTCGCGCTCCCGCCATCGGCGGGTGGAGTGGATTAGTGCAGACGACATAGGTTCGGGGTCTGCCGTTGCCGAGCGGGTGCTCGAGCTTAAGTCCGCTTTCGTAGGTGCCTGCCGGATGCGGTGTTATCCGGCGCCGCACCCAGTCCGTGAGCGAGTGTCCCTCGGGAGTGCCGAATGCTGTTGGCGGCGGAGTCGGCATGAAGATACCCCGTCCTTCCTCCGCAACCAATTTTCGACGGGCGGCGACGATGTCGGGGGGCATGGTGCTGAATACACTTTGACCGCTCTCGACGATGGCGCCGTCGAGATAAACGAGATGGCTGATATGGTCGGGTATCCGGTCGGCGGCGCCGGTGATGCTGATGCCGCCTAGACTGTGACCGACAAGGATCACATCGCTCAGCTCTTCCGTTACAATGTGGTTGACGATGTCGGTCACGAATGTGTCGGGCGTGATGTCCTTGCACAGCAAACGTGCGCGTTCGCCGACACCTGTCTGGGTAGGCGTGGTCACGTGGCATCCCATCTTGCGAAGATTGGCGGCGACGTCCCGCCAACACCATCCGCCATGCCAGGCACCATGCACTAGCACATACGTCTTTATCATGGATTGTGCCGTTCCATTTGCTCACCGGCCGTTGTGGCTGCCATCCGGCACGATGGCCGGACATTGTCCAAAGGGGCTCGACCACGTTACCGGTGGTAAGTCCGGCACAGGCGCCCCGTGGCCTGAGGATACCCCTACCAAGTCGAGGAAACTTGAATTGCGAAACCCAATATTCACTAGCTCTTTGCAAGTGGATGGAGAGGCTCATGGTGTGCCGCAGTTGCTCGCTGCCGGCATGCTCTTGGCACCGGCTGATCATCCGAACTTGAACAGGACACCAAAGCCGCCGCGCGGATAGTTCCACTCGATGTCGCCGCCTTTCTCGCACAATATCCGGCAGGTGCCGCATTCCATGCAGCCGTCGGCGGTGATCTCGACTTGACCCTTGTCATTCAACTCATAGCATTTCGCCGGACAGACGTAGGTCAACGCAAGCAAGTTCGCGCTTGGCTTGTCGTGCGGTCGCACTATGATATGGGGGCGGCCGGAATCGACCAGATAGCGGTTCTGGTAAAGTTTGTCCTCGACACGAACCTTCGTCACTGCGATCGTCATCTTGTACCCTCTTCAGCGCCATGCCAATGCCAGGCGGACCGCGTCGCTGACCAACCCCCAGCGCGAGCGCGCGTTGATGAAGGCGGCCGTGGTGTTCTTTTCCTTCTCGATCTTCGGCGTGCCGTCGACACGCATGAAGGTCTGAGCGGCATGCGACATCAACCGCGGATAGCTGTCAAAAAAGTTGCTGGAATTGGTGTGGAGTAAGGCTGGCATGTCCTTGTATTTCTTAAGATCCTTGATCACAAAGGAGTCATCCAGCATCGTCTTGTAGAGCGCAAGGTTCGCTTTGGTCATAGGACCGTTGCGGCTTTTGACTTTGATGATCGCCTCAGCCGCGACACGACCCGAGGTCATGGCAAGGTTCGAACCCTCACGGTGAATGGCATTGTTCAGTTGCGCTGCGTCGCCGACGATGACCCAACCGTCGCCGAATAGCTGCGGAATGGCCCTGTAACCACCTTCGGGGATAAGATGGGCGGCATATTCTTTCACCTCCGAGCCAGCGATCAGCGGCCGGATCGAAGGATGGTTTTTCATCGCATCCAGGAGGGCGGACGGGCTCTCCATCGTCGCGGCGAAATCCGAGACCAGGCAGCCGATGCCGAGTGAAATCGACTCCTTATTGGTGTAAAGGAAGCCGAGCCCGGCCATGCTGCGAGAGATCGTGCCCACGGCCTCGATTACGCAGCCTTCATCGCCCTTCACCCCGAACCGCTGGCCAATGACCTCTTCGGGCAAGAAATGCATTTCCTTGACGGCAATCGCCACGGTCTCCGGCTTCGGCATCTCGCGCAGGCCTGCGCGAGTGCCAAGCAATCCCGACACCCCTTCTGCGAGAACGACCACATTCGCGAAGACCACTCCGCCAGCCCGGTCTGTGCGGACGCCGATCACCTTGCCATTGCCATCACGGACGAGTTCCGTCGCGGTCGTCTCACACAGGACCGTCGCGCCAGCCTCGCGCACCTTGCGGGAAAACCATTTGTCGAACTGGGCGCGGATGATCGTGTAGCGGTTGGGTTTCGCCTCATTGAAGTCGTCCGACCGGTAATGAATTCCGGTGTGAGACGTGTCGTCCATCACCCAAAGTCGCTGTTCGACCAGGTGCCGCTCGAGGGGCGCATCATCCCGGAAGTCCGGGATGATCTTCTCCAGCATGTTCGCGTACATTATGGCACCCTGGACGTTCTTAGAGCCCGGATATTCCCCGCGCTCCAACTGCAGGACCTTCAGCCCCTGGCTTGCCAAAGTGTAAGCAGCTGCGTTTCCAGACATGCCGGCTCCGACCACAATGGCATCGAATTGTTCAATCATGTCCTCTCCCTCAACTCGCAAGCTTGTCTCGACTGTGCGGCGACAGCCGCCGGGTGAAGGCTTCCGTCAGTGCGGGCAGGAAGCGGATTGCATCCGTGACGATCCCGAGGTGGGCGAACTCGAAAATCGGCGCGTTCGGATCGGTGTTGATCGCGACGATGAGATCGGCCCCCTCGACCCCAACTCGGTGCTGGATGGCGCCGGAAATTCCGGCCGCGATGTAAAGCTTCGGTCGAATGGTCTTGCCAGTTTGTCCAATCTGTCGATCAGCCGGCATCCAGCCCTTCTGGACCAAGGGGCGCGAACAGCCATGCTCGGCGCCGATCGCTCGGGCAAGATTCTTCACAAGCTGAAGGTTCTCCGCCGCTCCGAGACCGAGGCCTCCCGCAACCACGACATCCGCATAGGCAAGATTTGCCATTGCCGACTGGTTATCCGGTAGGAAGCCGAGGACTTTGGTGACGATATCGTCCTCAACGAGCGACAGCTTGTGCCGCATGACACGCCCGACCGGCTTATCCACCCGTTGCGGCATAGGCATGACCCTTGGTCGCACCGTCGCCATTTGCGGCCGGTAATTTAGTGTATAGATCGTACACAACAATGAGCCACCAAAAGTCGGACGGGTCGCGGCGAGTGAACCGTCGGAATCTACATCAAGTTCGGTGCAGTCGGCCGTGAGCCCCGTCTGCAGGGTCGTCGCTACCGAGCCTGCAAGATCCCTGCCCAGTGTGGTCGCGCCGAGAAGGAGGATTTCGGGTTTATGGGTATTGACCAGATCCGTGAGCGCCTTGGCGAACGGCTCGTTCCGGTAGTCGGCGAGCGGCGGCGCATCGACGATGTAGACAAGATCCGCCCCGTAAGCGAAGGCCTCGGCAACAGCGTCCTCGACCATCTCGCCCGGCGGTCCCAGCACGACGCCCGCGAGCTGGACTTCAAGCTTGTCGGCTAATTTGCGGCCTTCGCCCAGCAGTTCGAATGATACAGGATGCACATTGCCGCGTTCGAGCTCGAGGAAGACCCACACGTGCCGGTAGTCTTTGAAACGGTCGGGAAGTTCTTTCTTTACACCGGCACGGCCGGGGGCAATGCGAGGGGTAGTTTGGCTTGCGGTCGACATTTTCTGCTCCTGGCCGTCACGTGCCGCTGTTGAAGGCCAGCTCATGTTCCAGCGCCGGCCGGCGGGTTAAGATATCGGCGATGAGTTCATCGGCTATGTCCTGCAAGCCCCTTTCCGCGGTGTCGATCTGCGCCGCCCTTTCTGCCCGTGCGGTGGGGGCGAAAACACGCTTGACGACTGTAGGCGAGCCACGCAGACCGCACCGGGTGAGATCGTCAATGCCGGCGTCGGCTGCAGTCCACTTCACGACTTGGCTGCGCGCCGCGCACAGAGCCTGCTGGAGCGAGCCCCGGCGGATTTCGTTGGTGTCTTCCAGCATGGTAATGAGGCAAGGGAGTCTGCTCTTCAGCAACTGGGTGCCGCCTTCGGCGCGACGAGCGACTTCGATCTCTCGCGTATCGAGATCGATGGAGGCAATCTTCGCGACATAGGTAAGTTGCGATAAATCTAGGCGCTTGGCTATGCCCGGTCCGACCTGGGCGGTATCGCCGTCAATCGTCTGCTTGCCGGTGAAGACGATGTCCGGCCTGCCGAAAGTCTCCCCAATTTTTGCGATTGCTTGCGAAAGAGCAAAGGAAGTCGCCAGCGTATCGGATCCGGCAAAATAGCGGTCCGTCAAGAGAACTGCTCGGTCAGCACCGTAACCGAGCGCCTTTCGCAGCGAGTCCTCCGCCATGGGCGGACCCATTGTGAGCACAGTAACCTCGCCACCATGAACGTCGCGCAGTTTGAGCGCTTCTTCGAGGGCGAACAGGTCGTAAGGATTGATGATGGTCGGAACACCCTGACGCATGATCGTGTTCGTCACCGGGTGCACGCGGATCTGTGCCGAATCCGGCACCTGCTTGATGCAGACTACGATATGCATTGGCGGTTTCTCTAAGCTCCCAGTCCGGATTCGTGCTTGGCGGTTCACCTCATTGCCTGCATCGTTCATGCCAAGTCGTCTTCCTGCCTCTATTCCAGAAGGTGGCTTCGTTTGCTTCCGAGGAGGCGTCATGAGGACTGGATTTGTCGACTTCTCGACATTGTCGCGTCGCAGCCGTGTCGGGCTCATTACTTTCCGAACCGCTTCAGTGCAGAGTCGAGCGGGACGAAGGCGCGGCCAGGTGCGGGACATATGTTTGGATCGTGGTCCCTTAGCACCTTGAACACACGTTGCGTGAGCGGCGAGGAAGTCGCGAAATCTTCGTAGGCGCGTTCCAGCTTGGCGCGCACCCGCGCGGCGATTACCTGGTTAGGCAGACCGGAGAAATCTTCTTCGGCAAGGTATTGGCCCACGCGCTTCATGATATGGAGCCGCGAGACATTCATCACTTTCGGGTCGTAGGAGACGTCAAGGCAGGCGAAGAAGTCCTCCGCGGCCGACAGGCCCTTCAGTCGCGCTAGGATATCGGTGCGATCGATCGGGCGGCTATCAGCGGAGCAGTTCATTGTATTCTCCCGGCGCGAAATTGTGGTGTCGATGCATTGGTGACATTGCTGACGGCGTGCCGACCTCTGGCACGGCGGCTGGGCAAGAGACTTGGCGATCTCAAGCTTTTCTGAAGTGGTGAAGGCGACCCCGAGTTTAACTGCTCTCCTTGCGCAGGGTCGTCACGTTGAGGAAGACCTCACGGCTCGTCGGCTATTGTGCCGCTCGGACCCGGGCCGGAATGAAGCTGTTCTGCACCTCGCCCGCACAGTCCAGCACTGGGAACGGCCCGTAGCTTCTCGGTGATCGCAGGCAGGACCTCAAGCACGCGGTCTACGTCATCTTCGCCGTTGTCACGCGACAAGGAGAAGCGGACTGCCCCACATGCCGCGTTCATAGCGATCAGAACATGGCTCGGTTCCAGTGAGCCAGAGGCACAGGCGGACCCGGCGGAACAGGCGATTCCCAGCCGGCTCAGGACAATTGGAATTGCATCGCCTTCGATACCTTCGAATCCAATGTTTGCAGTGTTTGGCAATCGCTCTTGCGGATCGCCGTTGATGGATGTGTTTGGGATGCGCTGGATGATCCCGTTCTCAAGGCGGTCGCGCAACCATTTTATTCGTTTTGTCTCGTCCATGAATTTCAAGGCGAGTTCGGCCGCCATGCCCAGTCCGACTATGCCGGGTGTGTTTTCAGTGCCTGCACGCCGGTCGCGCTCTTGGTGCCCACCCTTGATCATGGAGGAGAAGCGCACGCCACGTCTTACATAAAGCGCGCCTATCCCCTTTGGACCATGCAGCTTGTGGGCGGAGAGCGACAGCATGTCGATCGCGGTCGATTTCAGCTCAATCGGAAGCCTTCCGACCGCCTGCACTGCATCAGTGTGGAAAAGCGCGCCGACTTCCCTGGCTAGATCGGCAAGCTTAACCACGGGAAAGATCGTACCGGTCTCATTGTTCGCCCACATTATCGAGACGATTGCCACTTGTGGGGTGAGGGCGGTTCTGTAGGCGTCCAGGTCGAGCCGGCCGTAGTGATCGACTGGGATAATGTGCACCTTGACGCCGCGCGTCTTCTCAAGGTGCGCGCACAACTTCAGAACGGCCGGATGTTCAACCGCGGAAGTCACTATTTCCGTTCGGTCGGGCATCACCTCCAGCGCCGAAAGGATGGCTGTACTGTCGCTTTCAGTCCCGCCCGAGGTGAAGATGATCTCGTCCTCGAATCCCGCGCCGATGAGGGCTTGCAACTGTTGCCTCGCCTTTCTCACGGCTTCAGCAACCGATGCGCCATAGGCGTGCATGGACGAATGATTGCCAAATTGCTCCGTAAAGAAAGGCAACATCGCTCCAACGACTGCAGGATCAACCCGCGTCGTTGCGTTGTTGTCGAGATAGACAGGGTTCATGGGAGTGATCCTTCAACTGCTGAAATGATTCAAGGGTAGTCGGGCCATTGAACCTCTGGCGCATATCGTATCTGGTAAGGTGGGCGGCCGGGGGAGCGATGGCTTGGCTGACCGGTCGCTGTCGACATTGCCCTTTGGTGGCGGCATCCGCCGGGAATTCAGCTGTTTCGGGCAATTTTGTTTGCTTGCCCACGGCAACGATCGATGATCGCGATTTGGTGCATCACCGAACGCAATTGTTCCGGGCCGACAGTGCGTGTCGGCCGGTTCCAGAGCGCCGGCGGTTACCGGTTCGACGCAGTATTCCTTGGCGTCGCTATAGTCGAACATAGCCTGTTCCCTCGCAATCATTTGCAGGACTTGCCGCAGCCGCACGTCTCACGCGCATTGGGGTTATCGAAAACAAAGCCGGATGTTTCGAGCCCAGTGACGAAGTCCACGGTCATGCCGGCGGCATGGGGTTGGGAGCCTCTATCCATGAACACCTTGAGCCCATCTCGCTCGATGATCGCATCGCCCTCACGTGAGACGCTCTCCAGGCCCATTGAGTATTGGAAGCCGGCGCAGCCGCCGGCATGGACCATGATGCGAAATCCTTCCGCCGGCTCGCTGGCGCGGTAAAGAGCGGCCTTGATGGCGGCAACAGCGTTGTCGGTGAGCGTAATCATGGCTCGATTTCTCCTCGGTCCGGCGTTTTCGTGGATCATCTCGCATGGACCGTGCCAAAGGGAAGACGTGTCAAAAACCGTAGGACATCCCGACGTCTCTTATGCTCGATTGCTGGGGAGACGTCCGACAACCGACACTTACTGTCGGGTTTGTCGCGTCCGCGTCACAGGAAGGGCGCCTGAGTTCGCGATGCACTCACGCGTAAAGCAATGAACAGAGCCAAAGATGTTCAGAGCTTGCCGCGGAGCAACTGGCACGATTTTTGTGAAGCCTTCGTTGCGGCGGCAAAATTGCCGGCCGATTCACCTTTGGGTTGCCCTCGCAATCGAAGAACGAAGGAAAGCAATATGATCCATCAGACCCGCCTTGGTGGGAAAGCAGCACCGCCGGTGGTACCCGAATGCTCGATCGGCCGATTGGCGCCGACCACCCAACAATCGCTCGCTACCGGCGATTGGCCGCTGACCGCCCGGAGACAGGATTCGACTGGCATGTGCCTGACGATCGATCGCGTCCGCCGTGCACATCCCTGAGGCCCGTTTTTCGATCGATCGTCAAAAGAAGAACGGGGCAGGGGTAAAAACATGGATCAGCGCAAGAAGCGGTCGCCCAACGAAATCCGGCGTGCGTGGGAAGTCTGTCCGAACATTCCCGCGCGTGATTTCGCCGCCCAATTGGCCATTTCGGAAGCGGAACTGGTCGCGGCCCATTGCGGTTTCGGCGCGGCACGCATCGACCCGCGCGTCAATCACCTTCTGACGGGCCTCGAATTCGTGGGCGAAGTGACGGCGCTGACCCGCAATCAAGGTGCCGTGCACGAAAAGATTGGCGTCTTCAACAGAGTGATAACCGGCAACAATCACGCCATGGTCCTTGGTGACGAATTCGACCTTCGCGTCTTCCCGCAGGCTTGGAGGTATGGTTTCGCTGTTGAAAGGCGCCATCGCGGCGGAATCCAGCGCAGTTTGCAATTCTTCGACGCCGCCGGCGCAGCAGTGCATAAGGTGCATCTCAGGCCGGTCTCCAACCTTCATGCCTATCGAAAGCTGGTGGCCGAGCTCGTATCCGCCAACCAGGAGCCGACCATGTCGCTTAAGGCGAGAGTAGCCGACCTGGGCGCGAGGACTGCGGACTGGGCCGGCACGGTGGACGACCTACGCGAGTACTGGAGCCGGCTGACTGACGTCAACCTTCTAAAGACGCTCAAGCTCAGCCGCTGCCAGGCTTTGCGCATGGTCGGCCAGGATTACGCTTGGCTGCTCGACAATGCCGCAGTTGGCGCCGTGCTCCAGCGTGCGGCCGAAGACGAATTGCCGATCATGTGCTTCGTCGGCAACCGAGGTTCTATCCAGACCCATTCCGGCTTAATCAAGTCGGTCAAGCAGATCGGGCCGTGCATCCATGTGCTGGACGAAACGTTCCGGCTGCATCTCAGGACCCACCAAATCCGTGAGGTTTGGGCCGTGCGCAAGCCGACCAATGACAGTCACGTCACCTCGCTCGAAGCATATGGGTCCGACGGCAAGATCATCATCCAGTTGTTCGGTGCGCGCAAGGAAGGCGAACGCGAGCGCGACGACTGGCGGGTTCTGGCGGAAAACCTGCCTCGTTTCCCCGACAGCTACATGAGAAAAGACCGATCGTCGTCGGTGGGACGCCGGCGCCCATCTGCCTCCGCAGCCAGTAGCCGGGCATTGAAGCCGAGACCGGGGACACGATGACGCAATAAGCGCGCTGTATTATCGCAACGCGATGAGCAGGAAGCAATTTGGCGCTGCCCCATCGACCGCATGGTTACGACGAAGCCGCGGCCTTTGGGCCGAGCTCAGAGGTGACAATAGCGTGAACGCCGCCGACCGTCACTCCCCACCAGGCGGTCAGGTTTTGCGGTTCGGGCCGAGCAAAAATACTGTCAAGACAGCGAGGAACGTGGCAACCGCGCTGTAGACAAAGACACTGGCAATACCCGTGTGATCCACCAATAGGCCACCGCAAGTTGTGCCGGCTGCGATGGCCACTTGGAAGGTTATGACCATCAGTACACCAGCGCTCTCGGCCTGTTTCGGAGCGGCGCGTAGCACCATCCATGTCTGCAATCCGACCGGGACCGCGCCAAAAGCAAAGCCCCATACGGCAACTGCAATTGCCGAGGTCAAGGCCGATGCTCTCATGGTCAGGAGCGAGACAGCGGCTACGGCAATGAGCAGGGGCGGCAGGGCCGCGACCGCCTTGAGACTGTGTTTGGTGAGGAATGCGCCGGCTAAATTGCCGAAGACGCCGGCCGTGCCAAAAGCAAGGAACACGAGCGGGATTGACTTCTTGTCGAGCGCAGGAACGCTCTCGAGAAAGGCGCGGATGTAGGCGAAGCTGGCAAAATGGCCGGAAGCGACCAATAGCACGACTAGCACCGCAACCTTCATCGCCGGATTCTTCGCGACATCCAGCGGACTGCGGAATCTGCGCACTTCGATCGGAGGCAGTGGCGGAATGGTTACGAGTTGCACGAGCAGCGCAACGGCACTCACGATTGCGGCGACCTTGAACGAGGCTCGCCATCCCCAAATGTCACCGACATAAGCGCCGATTGGAGCCGCGCAGACGGAGGCGACAGAAACGCCGGTGAGGATGACCGACATGGCGCGCGGCATGAGGTGACTTGGAACCAGCCGCATCGCCAACGCTGCCGAAATTGACCAAAAACCACCAAGCGATATGCCAAGGACGACGCGTGCCGCCAGCAAAACCGGCAGCGACCCCGCAACCTCCGCCAGAACGTTCGACAGGATCAGCAGGAGCGTCATCGCCCAGATGACGACCCTGCGGTCCAGACGCTTTGTCACGATGGCGATTATCGGTGCCGAGATCGCCGCGACGATTGCGGCCGCTGTTAGCGCCTGTCCAGCCGTGCCCGTGGTGATACGGAGATCATGCGCGAGCGGTGTCAGAACGCTGGCGGGCAGAAACTCTGCCGTCACAAGCCCGAAGGTGCCGAAGGAAAGCGAAATGATGGCACCCCATGCAGGGCCAGAACGTTGATAGGGACTTTCTGGGTCAAGCCGATCTCGGTCGAACAAAGCCGCGTCCACTAAATCTGTCGCCGATTCGGTCATGAATGAGTTCTCCGGCTAGGAGCTGTTGCAGCAGGGGTGGCTACATCGCCGGGGATCAAAGCCGCGAGACCTTCCGGCGGCGGCCAGTCGGCATCAGTCGAGGCCTCGGAGCCCGACGCATCCGAGGCCTCATCGGAGGGCCGACGGACCCAACCGTCGACAATGCGGGAGAGTTCTCGGCGCGGTCGCATCGATCGCATTCGTCGAAGTGCGGTCTGTTCACTGCGAACCAAGCAAGCCGAACGCGGTGTCCTCGATCGAGGCCTTGATGGGGGGATGATCGACGATCTCTATATTGCTTTGAAGCAGGAAGTTCCGTCGCCATATGTGGTTATCCTGGCAGCCAGAATTGAGCGGTTGTCGCAAGCACCAAGGCGGTCGCAATGAGTGCAACGAGGCGGAAGTCTGATCGATGGCTGCGGTTCGATGGCCGCGCGATCGACAAAATTGAGGTGATGAGTTATCCCTTTTGAAGCCGTTGCTCCCAATTCTGGGATAAGGTAATTGCAGGCGGTCCCAGCAACGTCGGGCGGCCTTTTTGGTGATCGAATTCATGGGACGACACTCTCGGTCCGTGACGCATCTGCGAATGACTCCGCAAGTTCCGTGCCATCAACGACAAATCTGGCTCTGCTGAGCGGGTGGTGGAGGCACGAGCGTGGGCTATCCCAAGAGCTTGCCGCAAGGTTGTTCGAAGTTGAGGTGCCGGATAGACCGCAAATATGTCGGGCGGCCTGGGGTTGGCCAACACGAAGATGCGCAAGTTCAAAAGGACGAGCTGAACCCTTGCCGATATCCATCCGAGGCTGATCTGGAGAAGGTCAAGAACTGCGTCTTGAAGGCTTCCGCCGCACCGGCAAATGCTAAGCCAAGGTGCTGGGCAAGATGGACAGGGCCATCCAACCCGTCGACTGGACGCTCATTAATGGCGTCGGTGTGGCTCTGTAGCTGGCGAGAAAAACGCCCTGCTGAAAGACAAAAGCTCGTGTGGCCGGCTCTGAAGGACGGCCAATGAGGCATGCGAGGAGAGGCTATAGTCCATTCGTGTAGACTGATCTTGTCCTACGGAGGCGGCTAACCACCCCGCCAGACATCATCGAGGGGAGCGCCACTAGGCTCACCCCAAGTGTTGGTCGTTTCCACCTGGTGACCTCGGCCAAGTCACCAAGCCGCTTAGCGCAAGCTTTCGAACTGGATGCTCCCCGGGCACATGATCGGCTAGCGATCCCACCAGTTGAGTTGCTCCAAGTCGCTGTCTAGCATTCTACATTCTGTGTCCGACGCTGGACAAGAATGTTGCAATCCCGACCAGCAAGTCAGCGCAGGCGCCACCTGTTGCCCAGCAAACGGCAAGGATTATCGAAAGACGAATTCGGCACGGAGCTTGCACCGACGATTGCATGCAAATGCCGACAGCATCTCATGAACGGTCTCTCGATTCTGGCGCGGTTAAATCGCGGCCGGTTCCAGATCATGTCCCGCCCGAAATGGTGAGGGACTTCAACCTGTTTACGTCGCCCGGCATGTTGCCGACGGCTAACGGGGATCCGCATGCAGCGGTTGCTTGCGTTCATGCCGGGCCTCCGATCTTTTATTCAACCAGCAACACGCGCGACGGTCGGGGTACCTGGGTCATCACTCGCGCGAGCGACCAGCGCCGGGTGCTGCAGGACACCGAAACGTTTTCCAGCCATCGCAGCATCTTCGCCTCTGTGCTCGGCGAGAGCTGGCCGATGATCCCGCTTGAGCTCGATCCGCCATTCCACGGTGTTTTTCGCTCACTGCTCAATCCGCTGCTTTCGCCAAAGCGGGTAATGGCATTGGAGCCGGCTGTCCGGGAACGAGCGATCAAGCTGATCGACAGGATCGCCGCATCAGGCACGAGCTGCGACATCATGAAGGATTTTGCAGTTCCGTTCGCGGTCAATATCTTCCTTCGCTTTATTGGGCTTTCGGACAACGGACTAGAAACATTTGTCGGCTGGGCTAGAGATCTGCTCCACGGCGATAAGGAGCAACGACCACCCGCAGCCCGGACGATCGTGGCCTTCATCGACGAACTTGCCACCGAGCGCCGCAAGGAGCCGGTCGATGATTTCATGACCTTCATCGTGAAGGCAAAGGTCGAGGGTCGTCTGCTCAGTGACGAAGAAGTCCGTGGCATCGGCGTGCTTGTGTTCGTCGCGGGACTCGACACGGTCTCAGCAGCCATATGCTTCGACTTGGCCCATCTCGCGCGCAACCCCAAAGATCAGGAATTGCTACGAAGCGAACCTGACCGGATTGCCGTCGCTGCGGAAGAATTGCTGCGCGCCTATTCGACCATTCAGATGATCCGAGTGGCAACGAAGGATGTCGACTTCAAAGGCGCGCCGATCCGCAAGGGAGATTATGTTTCCTGTGCCACGATGATTGCCAATCGTGACCCGGCGGAATTCGAATGCCCGAATGAGATCGATCTGGCGCGCGAGGACAACCGGCACGCTGCCTTTGGCTATGGTCCCCATCGTTGTCTTGGCTCACACCTTGCCCGGCGGGAGATTGTCATTGGCCTGGAGGAGTGGCTGGCGCGCATCCCAGCCTTTCGGATCAAGACAGGGACTGAACCTATCACCTTCGGCGGCCATGTGTTCGGGATCGAGAATCTGATCCTGGAATGGTCCTGAAGTTTCAGCCAACGACATTGGAGTTCGCTATGCGTGTCGTCGTACATAAAGCCAGATGCCAGGGTCATGCGCGCTGCTGGGCGCGGGCGCCGAGAGTCTTCAAGCTTGATGACGCCGGCTACATCTTGCCCGGTGATATTGATGTTGCCGATGGGGAGCAACTGCTTGCCTCAAAAGGGGTACGAGCCTGCCCCGAACAAGCTCTGGAAGTTGACGAGCCCCCCGCTAACTCAGTTGTAGAGAGAGACACACGCAAAGTGCAGACTGGCATCGGGAAGGACAAAACAATCATACAATTCGCGACAGACCCTGTCGACCACGCGAAAATTACCGAACTGCGTGACCGAGAGGCGATCCGCAACTGCCTGTATCGGTACTGCCGCGGGATAGACCGCGCCGATGAGGCGGCGCTGCGTAGCGCATACTGGCCCGAAGCGTATGACAGGCACGGTCCCTATTGCGGACCGGCAGAGGACTTCATCCAATTTGCTCTCGGTCTGCCGGGGCACCGTAACATCCATCAAATCACGAACAGCCTGATCGACTTCATCAGTTCAGCAGAGGCCGCGGTCGAGAGCTATTTCACCGCGCTGCAACGCGGACCGGATACAGACCAAGAAATACGTCAGACGCTGCTTTGCGGCCGTTACTGCGATCTGTTTCAGAAGAGGCAGGACGAGTGGCGAATTGCGGAACGGACAGTCGTCTACGATTGGGTTGAGGAGCAAATCCCGCCAGCGATTCTTGAGGCAGATAGGTTCGGCCGGCGACAGCCGATTGGAGCACCACATCCAGACGATCCCATCTACCAGTTGCTCAAGGGTCACATCCCCACCGACCAAGATGGCGTCGAGGGTCCCCAACTGGGAGCTGCATAAGTGGGTAGGAATGGAGGATGAGCGCCCTACGGGAACGACATCTGTGTGGGGCCGCGACTGGCGGTCACTGCAACGATTTGGCTCGGCCCTTCATTCCGCCCAAGGTTGATGGGCTGAGATCACAAGCGGTCATCGTGGAGAAGCTCTCGTGAAACTGGCAGCACGCACCGTAATCATCACAGGCGCTGCGGGCGGGATCGGCCGTGCCCTGGTCGATATCCTTGCCGCGGACGGAGACACTGTAGTTGCGGTGGACCTTCCGGGCAGTGGTGTGGTTGAACTGGCTCGGGATCTCGGGTCGCCGCACGTCGGTCTGGAGTGCGATGTGTCGCGAGAGAAGGACATGCTCTCACTTTTCGGCCAGGTCGAAGCACGGTTCGCGCAAATCGATGTCCTCATCAACAATGCGGCGGTTGGACCCACGATGGATAGGATCATCGACACCGCTGTCGATACCTTCCGACGCGGCGTGACAGTGAACCTTATTGGGCCATTCGTTATGGCCCGGGAAGCGGCGCGGCGCATGAAGCCGGGCGGTGCGATCGTCAATGTGGCTTCGATGGCGGGCGTGGTCGGCAATCCCAGGCGCAACGCCTACGCAGCCTCGAAAGCTGGCGTGATCTCGTTGACAAAGTCCCTTGCATGCGAGTGGGCTATGCGAGGAATCCGCGTCACGGCGGTGGCGCCGGGCTCCGTCCGCACCCCAATGGTCACAGAACTGGCACGCGCTGGCAAAATGGACCTCGCGGCGATACGCCGCCGCGTGCCGATGGGGCGCTTGGCTCGCCCCGACGAGATCGCCAGGGTCGTGCGTTTTCTGAGCAGCACGCAGGCGCGCTACATCACCGGCTCGGTGCTGGCAGTCGACGGAGGCTGGATGTCATTCAACCAGCCGGGGGATGCTCACCCGCCGGTGGATGGTGCGCTCCAAGCCGAGCTCTCCTGTCCGGCCGAATGCACAGATGCGCGAATCGTGCTCGTCACCGGTGGCGCAAAAAGCATTGGCGCGGCCGTCGCTCGCCGCTTTGCCGCGAACGGCGACACCGTCGTGATTGCTGATAAAGATGGCACTGCAGCGGCAGAGCTGGCTACATCGCTCCCCGGCAAGCATCTGGCGAAATCGCTGGACGTGGCCGTCGAGAGCGATGTGGTGTCGATGTTCGAAGAACTGAGGGGACGCTTCGGGTATATCGATGTTCTGGTCAATAGTGCTGATACCGCCGACAGGATTGTGCCTGCGATCGAGCAACTGTCGAAACAGCTCGAACACGTCCTGGATGTCAACCTTACCGGCGCCTTCACCTGCGCGCGCGAAGCGATCAAGGCTATGCGCCCGGGCGGCGTGATCCTCAATCTCGGGTCGATCGACAGCTTTCTGCCGTTCGCGCCGCGCCATGCCTACGGCGCCTCCAAGGCGGGGATGGATATGCTGACCCGTTGCATGGCGGCCGAACTCGGGCCGGTCGGAATTCGGACAGCCACCGTCGCTCCTGGCCACATCCGCACGCCCGCACTTGCTCAGTTGGCCAAAGCCGGCCGCATCGACCTGACAGCAATCGGACGACGCATCCCCATGGGCAGGATGGGACGGCCAGAAGACGTCGCAGATGCATCGTTCTTCCTTGCTTCGTCTGACGCCTCATACATCAACGGCTCGATCCTCTACGTGGACGGCGGCTGGACCTCGTTCGGTGATGCGGGAAACGCCAGCGAGCTCTATGACGAATGTTTTGCGGAGGCCGCAGGTTAATTGCCAGGCCTTCGCAGGGCGACCGGCCGAGCATTATGAAGCCTCGGCTCCACGACGCACCTGAGGTGCTTGAGATCCAAGCATGCGCATGCCGAGCACATTCCCGGTCGGCTGACGTGTCTATAACGAGGAGAAATCATGGAATTTGCCACTTTCATTCTGGCCGCCCAGCGTGGCTATCACCAATCCTCAGAAAGCGTCATCCGCAACTCCATCGAACAGGCCGTCGCTTCGGAGCAGGCTGGGTTCAACACCGCGTGGTTTGCTGAGCACCACTTCAACAATTACAGCCTCATACCATCCCCGCTGATGATGGTGGCGCACTGCGGCGGCTTGACAAGCACGATTCGCCTGGGCACTGCCGTCTGCGTGCTGCCGCTTTACCAACCGCAGCGCCTGCTGTCCGAGATCGGCTTCGCCGACATCGTTGCGAACGGCCGTCTCGAGCTCGGCGTAGGCTTGGGATACCAGCAGTTCGAGTTCGAACGGTTCGGCGTGGACATCGATGAGGCGCCGGCCGTCTTTTCGGAATACCTGGACATCATTCTCAAGGGCCTCAACCAAAACGTCTTCGAACACGACGGCCAGTATGAGAAGATCCCCCCAACAGCGATTTCGGTCCGCACAGTCCAGCAGCCGACGCCGCCTATCTGGATCGCTGGCGGAGCCGCACGGATGGCTCGGGCCTACCGCGAGGGGCACAATTTTTTTGTCACAGCCTTCCACGACGGCTTAGAGACTTTGACCACACTGCGTGAATCAGTCGAGAGGGCGGCGGCATCCGAGGAAAAGAACGTCACCGACGTCAAGATATCGCTGCTGCGCTGCTGCTATGCCAGCCACGACGAGTTGGAGATCAACAGCTATCTCGACAATGCCCGCTTCCAGCGCCGGCTTTCTGAAGCCCTGCATCAGCGTCGCCAACAGAGCCACGATGGCTACCTGCTGCAGGAGACACCGACCCAGCAGGATCTGTCCTTCGAGACCATGCGCAAAAATTTGCCGATTGGCAGCGTAAATCGCGTGATTGATCGCCTGCTGGAAGAGATCGATATCTTGAAACCGGACCAGATCGCAGTTCAGACTCAATTGGGCGACTTCGACCAAAAGACGATGCTGCGCCAGATCGAGCTCTGGGGCGACAAGATCATCCCTGCGGTCAACAAGGCGCTTTGTCATGCCGGAAGCTGAAGCCGGCCGTTACGATGATGGCTGCCTATCCAGCGCGCAATGGCGTGGGTCCGAGCTAGGGAGGAGCTTCGATCAGCATGTGCTGCCCTGCGTACATTCACGTTCGCTTGAGGAGGTCCAGGCGGGCGAGGTGTTGGCGACGGAGGGGACAGGCCTTTCGTCTGTCGAATTGCGTGATGTCTTGGCCGCAACTTTCCCGTCTACCTCCAGCAGCGTATTCGCTTTGGAGGAGTTGAGCGAGCCCGAGCCGGAACTGGAAGAGGAACTGCTACGCCGGCTGCTGCTAGCGCATGCTGCGCCGGCCGACCCGGCGAGCGCCCGCTTGGCCAAGATCATCGCCCGGCGTGCGATGCGCATGGACCATCTTTGGCGGGATCTTGGCCTCTCAAATCGCGCTGAGCTCAGCCGCCTGCTTGCCAGACATTTTCCCGCGCTGGCGGCAGGCAACACAGAAAACATGAAATGGAAAAAGTACTTTTACCGCAAGCTGTGTGAGGCCGAAGGCTTTTCGTCATGCACAGCACCCAGTTGCGGGGAATGCCATGACTTCGAAAGCTGCTTCGGCCCGGAGGAAGTTGAGAGTCGCCTCTCGCCGACCACGAATGTCGGTTAGTCACTTCGCTTGATCGCAGCTGCGGACAAACGCTTATCGCGGCGCCGTCGTATGGAGGAAGGGATGTTCATCGCCTCGCGATATTTGGTGACGGTACGGCGAGCGACATCGATGCCGGTCTCCTTGAGTTGAGCAACGATGTCTTCGTCGGAATGTACCTTGTCGAGCGATTCTTCGGCTATGATTGCCTTGATCCGATGGCAGACAGCTTTGGCGGAGTGCGCATCGCCGCCCTCGCAGGATGCGATTGGCGCAGCGAAAAAATACTTCAGCTCGAACACCCCGCGCGGAGTCAACATGTACCTGTTCGAAGTCACCCGGCTTACCGTCGACTCGTGCATGCCGATCTCGTCAGCGACATTTTTGAGACAGAGAGGCCGCAGATGGGCGGCGCCGTGTGTAAAAAAGGCATCCTGCTGGCGCACGATTTCGGTCGCAACCTTAAGGATCGTCTTAGCGCGCTGCTTGAGACTGCTGATCAGCCAGTTCCCTTTTTCCTGGCAATTGTCGAGAAACGCTTTGCCTTCCGGATTTTGCTTGGTCAGCTGCGAGATTTCGGCGACATAGGTGTGGTTGATCAACACTTTGGGCAGCGTGGCCGGATCAAGCTCCACCCGCCATCCACCTTCGGACTTGGGCATTACCCAGACGTCCGGTACGATGGTTTCCGGCGTCCCGGACTGGAACCGGTCTCCAGGCTTGGGATCGAGCGCGCGGATTTCGTTCCTCATGTCGAGGAGATCCTCCTCGTCGACTCCGCAACGCTGCTTCAATCCCTGAAAATCCCCCCGTGCAAGCATCTCGAGATTGGCGACCAAAGCTGCCATAGCCGGGTCGAACCGGTCTTGCTGGCGCAGCTGAATCTCCAGGCATTCGCTGAGAGTTCGCGCAAAAATGCCCGGCGGATCAAATTGCTGCAAGATTCCGATGACCCGTTCCACATCAGCTTGCCGAACGTTTAACGTCCTGGCCAGATCGAAAAGGTTTACCTGAAGATAGCCAGTGTCCTCCAGATGAGCGGCGAGCTGTCCGGCAATCAGCCGCTCCTGGGGGGTGAACGGGTTGAGGGCGACCTGGCGGGCGACATGGTCGTGCAATGTTTCGGTGTGGGCGGTAAACTCCTCGACGGCAGGTCGATCGTTGCCGCTACTGCGTTGCGACTTCCATTGCCCGCGCCCGCCAGACGGCCCGCCAATGGGCGATTCGCCGATTTCGCTTCTGCTTTGACTGCTCCGCTGATCCACCCCTGGCAGCGGCGAATCGTCGTCAAACGGGTCAGGCTTCAAAACGGGGTTCTTCTCGAGTGCCTGCTGCACGAGCTGATGGAGTTCAGTATGCGTCAATCGCAGCAAGCGAATAGCTTCAATGGCTTGAGGCGATAAGACCATACGTTGCTTCTGGCGTTGAAGCAGGCTTGCTGAGAGATGCATGTTGAACCGTGATCTGCCGAGGAGGCTCTAGTGTGTGCTTGGGTTGTGTGAGACTTTCCACTTCTGGGTCATGCCGCCGCCTTCAATTTGTCGAGAACGTTTTGCGGGGATGAAACGCCATAGGGGTCCGTCTCGCAGTTGTCACAGAAGCCTTCCTCCTCGAACCACTGCTCCACCACGCCATCGTCGATCAGAGCGGCGTATCGCCAGGAGCGCATGCCAAAGCCCAGATTGTCCTTCGCGACCAGCATGCCCATTTTGCGCGTGAACTCGCCCGACCCGTCTGGGATCAGCTCGATCTTCTGCAGCCCCAAGGACTTTCCCCACGCATTCATGACGAAAGCATCGTTGACCGAGACGCAGTAGATCGCGTCAATTCGCAGTTCCAGAAATTGATCATAGAGTTTTTCGAAATCGGGCAGTTGGAAGGTCGAGCAGGTCGGGGTGAAGGCGCCAGGCAGCGAGAACAGGATGATGCGCTTGCCCCCGAAATAATCGTCGGAGGTCTTGTTCTCCCACTGATAAGGATTTGGCCCCCCGATCGACTCATCGCGAACACGCGTGCGAAAGGTCACGAGAGGAACGTTCTTTCTATAGGTCATTGATTTGCTTCCAGGCCAAAGTGGTACGGTGCATTTTTCGGTTAAACTGAAGCGGCATCGACTTCGGTCGACAGTTCCGGCAGCCTCGCGCCTTGGCGTGGTTGCCTCGGACCGGTCTTGTGCAAGACCGCCCCCGAGCAGGCACGTTTAACGGCGACGAGCTTCCGCGGAGACGGGGAATTTTGCTCGCGTGCTTTATCGAGCTTTGAGAGGTAGGCATGGTCTGCAACCGTGATTTTGACTGCGTTCTATCGACCGAGTCGCAAGCGCCATGCCAATTGACCCGATGCCTTGGGTTCACTTCGGTTTTTGCAGCAACTTTCGTGTTGTGCAGTAATGCCGGTCGATATTATTGCTCAAGCAGCACTGGAAATTGGGTGCGACTCCGTTCGGCAAACCCGGCCTTTGTCCGAAGCCGGACACGAATGTCGGAAATAGCCAAACGCCAGGATCTGGGGCGGGTTAAGAAACGTTGCCGTGGGCACCGGCTTCAGCACAATTGCGCCACGCGAGCATGGCTCCCAGCGTCAATGCCGTGCAGCAGCGAGACGAAGTCACTGCAGAATATCAACCTCTGCGAAGTCGTTGAAACCCAGCATGTGCGAGCCGTTCGAGGCGCAGATCAAGGCATGCTCGAGGAAGAGCTCGTGCTCTCGGCAGCAAGTGTTGCGACGTCTGACAAGGATCGTCGCGCTTCAAGGAAAAGAACCTGAATGGTGCACGGCTTGTGAAGGCCGGCGCATGGAAATGGCTGGGCTGATCATCCTCCATGAGGGTTGAATGAAGAGCTGGCCCCTATCTCCCTCAGCTGCAACGGGGGGAGATAGGGCATGTCCGTCTATCGCGCTGGGTAACATTCCTCGGTGATGCAATAAGGGGGAGCAATTTCTCATTTCGGCAGACACGACCCAGCTCTCCTTTCATGCGCTGATTCCCCCAGGGGAAATCGCGACTCCAGGCTTCCTATGCAGCGAATCGCGGTGCTGTCCGATGTCCGACAATGTCGGATGCGGATCGTAGCTGGGCTAGATCCGTCACTTTGCCTCGATGGTTTCCCACTGGCCTTATATCTGCTTCGCCCAAATGCGGCGACATAACCTGTGCGGCATCTGTGAATGGATCGACTTCAATCGAGACCTCGGAGGTCCCGATGCGCGAAGGGAGCTTGCCGATATGACGGCCACCATAGCGAACCACGGTCCGGACGACGAGGGGACTTGGATCGGCGGGCCTGCGGCGCTGGGACACCACCGCCTGGCAATCATCGATATCCAGGGCGGCCGCCAGCCGAGGATGCTCCAGGGGGATGGCCGACCTGACTTGGTGCTCGTCTACACGGGTGAGACTTACAACTACCGCGAGCTGCGTCAACAGCTGGCCGGCCTAGTCCATCGCATGAACACGAGCAGTGACACCGAGGTGGTGCTGCACCGCCCCCGCGAGTAGGGCTCTTCGGCGGGTACACTTTTTTCACGAAATCCGTGAATGTTTCTCGCGACATCATCCCGCAATCGGTGGTGCAGCGGGTGAAGAGCCCGTATCCGGCTATCCAGAATGCCGCCTACGACAAAATACTACGTACGCGGTTCACTGTGATGCTGGACGACCTAGTTGTGGAGCTTCAACAGGTTGTCCTCGATCAGGGCGAGGCGACTGATAGGCGTTTTTGACTTTAGGCTGCCATGTGGACGATGCCAATTGTATCTGTGCAGCCAGACAGGCAGTTCGGCGGCACGATG